>JANXQG010000566.1 GCA_025356915.1 Planctomycetota bacterium
GGCCACGATCAGCGGCTACGCCCTGGACATCAATGGTACCATGGTCGATGGTGTGGCCGTCGAGAAACACGAGGCCCGGCGGGTATTCGAGGAGGTCGTCCGTCATGGAATTGATCCAGGGCTGGTCCAGTGGACCCAGGGCAACAACTTCCAGACGCGGGTCTTTCCCATCCCGGCCCACGGCAGCCGCACGGTGCGGGTCAGCTACGTCTCCGAGCTGCTCGGCGGTAAGGAGGCCCCGGCCTACTACCTGCCCCTGAAGTTCAAGGACAAAATTCACGAGTTCTCGCTCCGCGTGGAGGTGGTCAAGCCGGCCGCACCGCCCACGGTGGCCAAGGGCGAACTGGCCAATTTCGCCTTCGAGAAGTGGCGTGAGAGCTACATCGCCGAAACCAACCAGCAAGATTGGTCGCCCATAGAGGACCTGGTTATCGCCTTACCGAAGGCGGACGGACCGCAGGTCGTCGTCGAGAAGGCCGACGACGGGCAGACTTATTTTGCCATTCAAGACTATCCGACCGCCCCGAGGGTGGAGCGTCAGGTAGCGAGCGTCAAACGGGCAGTAGTCTTCTGGGACGCCTCCGCGTCGCGCGGCGCGTCCAACCACCAGCGGGAAATCGCCTTGGCGAGGGCGTATTTTGAGCTATTGTCGGTCGCCTATGGCAACCCCAAGCCCGACATCCACATTGACCTCGTGTTGCTGCGAAATACGGCGTCGAAGCCGCAGCCAATCGAGTACAAGGAAATTGGCCCCGCGGGACTGGTCGCCGAGTTGGGAAAAGTCCAGTACGACGGCGGCACGCAACTGGGCGCTATCGGACCGATTTTCGGGGCGGAGAAGCCAGACCTCTACCTGCTCTTCACCGATGGGATTTCCAATTTTGGGCGGGAGGAGCCGGCTAATCTCGATGCCCCGCTCTACATCTTTTCGGCCGACGCTACCGCCAACCATGCGTTGTTGCACAGCCTGGCGATGACCAACGGCGGGCGCTACTTCAACCTGGCTAACTGGAAGGATGCCGAGGTACTGGTCGACATCGGCTACCCGGCTTGGTCGTTCCTTTCCGCGGCCATCGAGGGCGGGGAGGTCAAGAACATCTACCCGCAACTGCCCCAGCCCTTGGCCAGCCGGTGTACGTTGGTGGGCAAGCTCACTGGCGAGACGGCCACGGTGGTCGTGAACTATGGCATCCCGGGTGGAACGCCGGAAAAGCGGACATTCAAGGTCTCGCGGTCCGGTGCCGCCGAGGGTTCGCTCTTGCGCCGCCTTTGGGCACAGAAGAAGTTATCCCACTTGATGATTCACCAGAAGTCGAACGAGAAGGAAATCGCGGCGCTGGGCAAACAGTTTGGTATGGTCACGCCGTACACGTCGCTCTTGGTGCTCGATTCGCTGGAACAGTACGTGCAATACGAGATCGCCCCGCCCAAGTCGCTGGCCACGATGCGCGACAAGTACATGCGGCAGATAGACACCCTGGAACATCAAAAGCAGAAGCAAAAGGCCGACAAGCTGGCCGAGGTCGTCCGCATGTGGGACGAGCGGGTGAAGTGGTGGAACGCCGAGTACAAGTACGCCAAAGATTTCAAGTACAAGGAGCCGCAGGAGGGGGCTGCGATGGAGGACAATCCACTGGGACAGGGGGTAATACGGACGGCTGGCGGTAGGGCGGCACCGGGCTCGCGAGCACCCCGCGCGGCTGCACGCCCAGATACGAGACGTGAATCGGCTCCTGCGGCCTCCGCGGCCGCACCCGCCCCGCCGATGCCCGCGGCAGATGGCCGCGCTACCGAAAGAGTCTACCCGGTCGCCGATCTCGTTCTCCCGACCATTCTCAGTAAAGATGGTGGCCGAGAAGACCACTCCCGCCAACCGGGCATCGTCATAAGACCCTGGCAGCCCGACCTGCCTTATCTCAAAGAACTCAAGGCAGCCAAGGGCAAAAAAGAACAACTGGCCGTCTACATGAAGAATCGTGCGCAATACGGTGCCTCGCCCGGCTTCTTCTTAGACTGCACCGATGTTTTCCGGGAGGCGGGCGATACCGAGTTGGCCCTTCAGGTCCTCAGCAACATCGCCGAACTGGAATTGGAAGATGCGGCCTTACTGCGGGTGTTGGGATACCGCCTGCTGCAAATCGGGCAGCTCGACTTGGCCGTACAGACCTTCGAGCAGGTGCTGGAGATGCGGCCCGAGGAGCCGCAGTCGTACCGTGACCTGGCGTTGGCACTGGCACGGCGGGGCGAGATGTTCGCGCCCCCGTACCCCGAAGAGCCCAAGGGGCTCATGCACGCGAAAGTGACGCTCTATAACGGTCAGCCCTTTGAGGGGGAGATGCTTGACCCGAAGGCCGACTACGCTCGCGCCATGGATCTCCTGGCCCAGGTCGTAATGCGTCGTTGGGACGCAAGATTCCCGGAGATCGAAATCATTGCCTTGGAGGAGGTCAACCGCATCATCCCGCGAGCCAAGGCGGCAGGCGTCTCGGCCATTCCGCTCGACCCGCGGCTCATTAAGCTGCTGGATGTCGATGTCCGCATCGTGATGACTTGGAGCGCCGACAACACCGACATCGACCTCTGGGTCACCGAGCCTTCCGGCGAGAAGGCTTTTTACGGTCACAACCGGACGACGATCGGCGGGCTGGTGAGTTGCGACTTCACCCAAGGCTACGGGCCGGAGGAATATCTGGTCCGCCGGGCGGCCCACGGCATGTACAAGATCGACGCCAACTACTTTGGCAGTCAGGCTACGCGGCTCCTGGGACCGGTGACCGTGCAGGTGGACGTTTTTACCAACTACGGCCGTCCAAACGAGCAGCGGAAGTCGCTCACGCTCCGCCTGAAAGAAGCCCAGGAGACGGTGCGGATCGGTGAGATCGAGTTTTAGGGTAATGTGGCGATAGAGGAACATGGTGATGAAGTCAAGAGATCCTGTCATCTTGCGTTTACCTGATTGTTAGAACCGTTTACACTGAAATACCTTTTGGAGGAGAAAAATGGCTGCGAAGAAGATCCTGATGCTCGTGGGTGATTACGTCGAGGACTACGAGGTGATGGTGCCGTACCAGATGCTCTTGATGGTCGGCCACCAAGTCGATACCGTGTGCCCAGGCAAGAAACAGGGCGATGTGGTGAGGACTGCCATCCATGATTTCGAGGGTGACCAGACCTACAGCGAGAAGCGTGGGCACAATTTCACCCTCAATGCTAATTTCGATGCTGTCGACCCAGCCCAGTACGACGCACTGGTCATCCCCGGCGGGCGCGCCCCGGAATACCTCCGTCTGAATGAAAGGGTACTCCAGATCGTCCGGCACTTCGCCCAAACCAGTAAACCCCTAGCTTCGATCTGCCATGGGCAGCAGATTCTCCTGGCCGCAGGCGTGGTGGCAGGCCGTCGCTGCACAGCCTACCCCGCCATCAAGCCCGATCTTGTCCGGTCCGGGGCCGTATGGAAGGATGTCAACGAGACGTTTTCCAATGCCGTGGTGGACGGCAACCTGGTGACCGCAGCCGCCTGGCCGGGGCATCCCGAGTGGATTCGGAAGTTTTTGGAAGTGCTGGGGACGAAGATTGACTTATAGCCCAGCATGAGACCACCGCCAAACCGATTTCACGGAGAGAGTACCCGATGAAAGACCTGTCGCTATACCACCAACCTGTCACCTCCATGTTCTGCATCCTCTCTGGAGGATTGGATTGACATTCACCGTGCTGCTCGTAACGGTCTGAGAATCAGTAAATCCAAAACAAGCGATCCTGGGGCTTGCCAGGGGCTTTGCTGGGCATGTGTGCCCGCAGTCGGCATTGCCCCTGTGCCGGCAGTCATAACCGACGCGGTGGCAAGCAGATCAGCACGTTCCTGGAATCGGGTTCCTGATTGATTGCGAACAGATTGGCTATGGGGTAGAATCGGTGAGTCAGAAACATCAGATATCCAGGCAACCGAGGCAACATATTAAGCAGTGGGGACTGAAGGTTGTTCCCGGCAACAGCATCTCTTACGCCCCTGGTGCCCGACCTCAGACGCCACAACGACAATAAAGTAAGAAACAGGACACCATCGAACAGAAGGGCTGCTCAAACCTGTGCAAAGGGAGGCCAGCCTAGAACTCGCCTGGAACGAACGTGGTGCGCGGTCCTTTGGAGGATGCAGTGACTGATGGATTCCCCGGCAAACAGTCAACCAGTTCGACGTGAAAAGCCGGAATTCAACCTATATTTGGAGGATAGCCTGGGCGGAGCCAGGTAATTCTGACGCCCAGGAGCCAGAATAATACGATCGGCCTGGAACTAATCCGGACGCAACTTCGTCTATTAGTCGGTAAAACCCAAGGAGAAACACAATGCGATTCCGTACTTTGGCAATCTGGTCCCTCATGGCTGCCGCCGTTTCGGCCCTTCCCGCCACGGCGATGGCCCGGATCAAGCTGATCACCCTCCCGGTGCGGGAACGGGTGGAAATCCAGTTGGACAACCCCGGCGCGACACTTGTCGAGGAGGAACGGATCGTCCCCCTGGTCAAGGGGGGCAACCAGGTCGATTTCTCCTGGGCGAACACCCAAATCGACCCGAACACGATCGTATTCCGCGTGATCGCGGGAATTGACGGCGAGGCTGCGAAATCGGCTGCCAAACCGGCCGCGGCCAAAGAAACCAAGCCCCTGGACGTGAAAGTCCTGTCGGTCAGCTATCCGCCCAATGAGGCGGCCTTGGTCTGGCAGGTTTCTTCCAGCGACTCGGGTTCTGCCCGCGTCCGTATCAGCTACCTGCTGGGCAACCTCACCAAGAGTTTCAACTACCGAGCGGTTGCCACGAACGATGAGAAGACGCTGGTACTC
>JANXQG010000576.1 GCA_025356915.1 Planctomycetota bacterium
CCATGCCGGTTCGACCACTAATCATCCTGTTTCTGGGCCTCCTGGCCGCATGGCTGGCAGCCGGTTCACTGGGGTGGCTCGCGCCGCCGCTGCAAAGAGCGTTTACTTGGCTCTTATTGGCTGCGATCGTCATCGCGGCAATTCCTGGCCGACGCCGCATTTCCATCGGCGAAGGTCTGTTGCTCGGCGGGGCGACGTTGATCGCCCTGTTGATGACCGCGTCCTCAATGCCGGTCGTTAACATCCTTGCCGTGGCGATCTTGCTGGCGGCCATTGCGCAACTACGATCGGGATTGATGGCCAGGCTTTCCATTTCTGCCGCCTTGGCGATCGCGGCACTGGCTGTTTTTCGGCTCGTCTGCGATAGCTCCGCCGCCGCCTGGACTTTCACAAACAGCGTAGGACGGATCGAGGGGCTTTGGGCTGGTTGGTTGACAGGCCGGCCGCTGCTGATTGGCGCGAGCTTTGGCGGCATGGACTTTCTGGTACTCATGGCAGCATTAACTGTCGCTTGGCTCATCACTACGTCGCAACCGCACTTCGCACGCGCCGCATGGGCCGTACTCTTCATCTTCCTCGCGCAAACCGCATATCTCGTGGCTTTGGCCTTCAGCCACGACCTGACCGCACTGCTGCCGCCGCAAGTAATTGCCAAGCACGATGACATCTCACACCTAGGTATCTGGACCTGGGGTAATGCGGTTCGCACGTTCTTGCCGTGGAATTTGCCCATGCTTGCTGCCGTCTTCCACGCTACAGTGGCTGTCGCCATGTTCCGCCTAACCGCCTGGCAACCGACACCGCATGATCTACAAAGTGAAACGGACGAGAATTTAGCCAATGCGGAGGGGAAGCGTCGAAACCGTAACCTTCCGGGTGGCCAGGTAGTGCCGCACGACTGGCGGAAGTCGGTGATGAACTGGCACTGCTTTGGGCCGGCAGGGCTGATGATCGTGACCGTGATTGCACTAACGCTTTCGCCCGTCAAACCTGACTTGACCGGCCGGCGAATCGTGGCTTACGACGACGGCGCGACCGATTGGAGCTTGACCGACCCGGGCACGGTCCCACCGGGCCGGCTGCCTCGCTATGGGTTGCTGCCGGTGATGGTCGAGGGTCTGGGCGGGAAATTTATTCGTTCTCGCGACCTAGCCGATGCTGATCTCCTCGGTGCCGACGTGCTCATCGTCTTGCCACCCCGATCGGCCGCCAACGCGGCGACGGCCAAGGCGTCGATTCCCAGCGAGATCCGAAACCAAATTTGGAGGTACGTCTCCGCTGGCGGCCGGATGATTGTTGCCGGCGAGCCGGAGACAAACTTGGGCGTTGAAGAGAATGTTCTCAACGCTCTTTTGGAGCCTATCGCGATCTCCTTCCGCGACGACACCGCCAATTCGCTGACGCAGCGATGGGAAGACAATCTCCAGTCGGCTCCCCACGCCGCAACAGCAAGTAGTAACCCGGGGCGGAGCCACTTCAGCTTCGATCGTGCGGCTTCCATCCGCGTTTCGTGGCCCGCCGGGCCACTGGTCGTGGGGCGCTGGGCCTGGAATGAACTTGGTACCGATCTCGACCGGCTCGACGCCTTACCCTATTCAAAAGGCGATCATTTGGGCGACTTGGTCCTTGCAGCCCAGCAGAACGTGGGCCGGGGAACGGTGGTGGTGCTGGGCACTGCCGCCTGCTTGAGCAACGACGGAATTCCTTTTTCTTACCCATTCACTGCTCCGCTGCTCTCCGCATTGGCCGCCAACCATCCGACGCCGCTAGTATGGTGGCGGCAACTCTTGGGCGTGGCGGCTGCGTGTGCCGTGATCGTGCTTCTGTTTCGCCAGTTTGAACCGCTCCGCGTGGCCTTGGCGTCCGTGGCCTTGGCGCTGACCATGATCGCTTGTAATCTGCTCAGCAATGCAACTTCCGGATTGCTCCCCTCGGGCACCAAAACGGCGGCCCAGCCAATCATCTACGTGGATGGCTCCCACCTGGAAGCGGTGGGCAAGGATCCTTGGGGCGAAAACGGCATTGGCCGCCTGATGCGCGTGCTGGCAAGTAACGGTTATTTGCCGTTAATGGCACCCGATATCTCACTCGAGCGACTGAATCGGGCAGCCATGCTGGTTTCGATTGCGCCTGCCCGTGCCTTCAGCAGTGGCGAAATCGCTGCCGTGAATGGCTTTGTAGAGCAGGGCGGTTTCTTCCTAAGCATGGTTGGATCACCAGAGGCCGAGCCAAGCCGAGCTTTGCTGGAAAAGTTCAAACTCCACATTAAACCCATGCCTGTGCCGCCTTGGGTTCGTGAGCCTGAGACGACCCCGCTCGCCATGTTCTGGTATCCCAGTGAAGAACAGCCCGAGGCACAGTTCTACGCCGCTTGGCCCGTTTCCGGCTTGCCGGGGGCGGAAACCTGGTCGAAGCCGGTCATCGTTGGCACAGGAATCAAGAGCGGCCAAGCCTTCCTGATCGGCGATACGGCCTTCGCATTGAACAAGAACTTCGATTCGCCATCGCCAAACGTCAGATTCTGGCGTTCGCAATTGAAGAGTTGGATAGGCCAGTCCAGCGACAAGCCCAAGGCAGCCCGCAGGAATGAATGAGAAACAACGGAATATCCGCCATCTTCGAAACGCAACAAATTCGACAAATTAAGCCAATAGAATTTCATGTAAGCAACGGAGATTTGTATGAACGAAGGATTTTCGCGCCGCCAATTCTTGAAAGATACCGCGCTGCTCGCTGGGGCCATGGCGGCCATGCAGTCGGTCGATTGCATGGCTGCGAAGGCGGAGCCGACAGCCGGGGCGGCAACTCCGGCCGCCATGCCCACGATCCGACTGGGACATGTCGAAGTCTCCCGGCTAATCCTGGGATCGAATCCGTTCTTCGGCTACGCCCACCAGGACGGCGACCTGGGCCGGCAAATGAAGGAATACTATACCGACCAAAGGATCATTCAGATCCTCGATGACGCGGCCGCCTTGGGCGTGACGGCGGTCTCCGCGCCGCCGTTTCCAGAGTGGATCCGGCTTTTCAACAAGTATCGGGACCAGGGCGGCAAGTTGACCACCTGGATCGCTCAACCCCATGGGTCACCCAAGAAGATGAAACAGGAAATCGACGCCTGCGCCAAAGGGGGTGCCAAGGCCGTCTATATCCAGGGGCATCGCGTCGAGGAGCAGTTTGAAAAGAACACGTTTGAGGTCGTTCGTGGCTGGATGGAACATATCAAGAGTCGCGGCATGGCGGCGGGCATGGCCTCGCACCGGCCCGACATCCATCCGGTTGCCGAGAAACAAGGCTTCCCCACCGATTTCTACTTCCAGTGCTTCTTCCGCGTCGATCGGCGCCCGGAAAACTACTCCCTGGAATGTCGCGACAAGGCCGTGGAAACGATCCGCTCGATCACCGCCAAGCCGGTCGTTGCCTACAAGATTCTGGGCGCAGCGCGGTTGCCGCCTGACGAAGCCTTTGCATACACCTTCCAGCACATTGCGGCCAAGGATGGCGTATGCGTCGGCATCTACAACAAGAACAAGCCGGGCATGCTGGCAGACGATGTCGCGCTGATGCGACGGATGACAAAGTCGTAACTCAAACATGCCCTCACCCCTGCTCTTCTCCCATCCTCCCGACCACGACCATGGGTACATGGTGCCCGACGGCAGGCTGGCGATGGGAGTCAATAGGACCGCAACATGAATCCTTTTTCTACCATCGTCGGCTCGGCGCATGTCGCTGGGAGCGATACGATTTGCCTGGCCCTCGTGGGCTGCGGCAATCGCGGTGCCGGTGCGTGCCGCGATGCGCTGAGTACCACGGGGCCGGTGCGACTGGTCGCCATGGGCGATCTGTTTGCCAACCGCCTGGAAACCAGCCTCAAAAACCTGCAAAAGTACGATGATCTTCGCCCGCGAATCGATGTTCCGCCGGAACGCCGCTTCGTGGGCTTTGACGCCTACCAGAAAGTGATTGACTCGGACGTCGATCTCGTGCTGTTTGCCACGCCACCCCATTTTCGCCCGATCCACTATGCGGCGGCGGTCAAAGCGGGAAAGCACGTCTTTCTGGAGAAGCCCTGTTGTGTCGATGCCCCCGGCTATCGGCAGTTGCTGGCCGCCAACGAAGTTGCCAAAGCGAAACGATTATCGGTTGTGGTCGGGCTGCAACGGCGGCACCAGCCGCTCTACCTGGAAAAGATCCAAAAGATCCGCGAAGGTGCGGTCGGCCAGGTACGGCTCGTGCGGACCTATTTCAATATGTCCGGCGGACGAGCAGGCGGGACCAAGCCGCCGGAAATGAGCGAGATGGAGTACCAAGTCCGCTCCTGGAACCTGTTCTGCTGGTTGTGCGGCGATCACCTGGTCGAGCAGGCCTGCCACGAGATCGACGTGGCCAATTGGGTTATGGACGCCCATCCCGTCCGTGCCAACGGCACGGGAGCGCGGCAGATCCGCATCGGCCCGGGTACGGGCGATATCTATGATCGGCACATGATCGAGTTTGAATATGCAGACGGCACGCGGTACTACTGCCAGGCCCGACAGCAGCCGGAGACCTGGAGTTACGTCGGCGAGCATGTGCATGGGACAAAAGGCGAGATGACGCTAGGCGAGGGGGCATGGGGCATGGCGGCCGCCACGCCGCGAACGCTACGGGGCAAGAATTTCGCCGGTCAGAATCCCTATCAACTCGAGCACAACGACCTGATGGCCAGCATCCGCGGCGTGGGATCCTACCGGTGCGAGGGCGACTACGCAGCCACCAGCAGCATGACGGCCGTCATGGGGCGGATGGCGACCTATTCCGGAAAGCTCGTCACCTGGGAGGACGCGATCCATTCCGAGTTGCATCTGGCACCCGACCGCTATGCCATGGACGCCCCGCCTCCCACGGTGCCTGACGCCCAGGGAAACTATCCTTCGGCACTGCCCGGCGTAACCCGGGCGTGGTGAATCTCAACCAGCACCACGCG
>JANXQG010000597.1 GCA_025356915.1 Planctomycetota bacterium
CGATCCCGACCAGCCGGCTCGCTACGATATTACCAAGGACGAGCCAGGCAAAATTCGTCAGCAGCATAGAATCAGCGACGAGCCGATTTAGAGTTGCGAAGAGAATGTCAAATCAATCCGGAGTTTATTGCTTCACATAACCTGAGGTTATGCTAGGCGTTTTTTTTGATGGCGAAAAAGAAGAAGTTCAGGGTTGAATTTCGCAAAAATCGCACGCCGCGTACTCGCAAGACCGACTGGACGCGGCAGTTTGGCGAGCACGGTTTTCAAGAGCAGGCCCCGGAAACGGAAGAGCGGATCAGCGGCCGAGGCGAAATGAATCGCCATCGCACGATTTGCACTTCAGCGACTACCCCGGAGATGGGCAACGCCGAAATTCCGTTTGACGTATTCCTAGACGTCGACGAAACGGTCTGCCGCCGCGGGCGCGTGATCTCGGTTTTCGGGTTGGCGAGCACGGTGCTGGACGACGACGGCACATCTTATCAATGTGCCACGCGGCGAATCTTGAAAACGCTCAGCACGGACGAGCGCAATCCGGTGGTCGCCGGCGATCGTGTGGTTTTTCGCCCTGGCGAAAACACGCAGCTCAAAGAGGGTCTGATTGTGCGGGTTGAGCCGCGGCACGGCACGATTTCGCGGGCAGTTCGCGGTCGCCGGCAGGTCATCGTTTCCAATGTCGATCAATTGCTCATTGTGGCTAGCGTTGCCGAGCCGCGGCTGAAACCGAACCTCATCGATCGTCTTCTGGTGGCCGCTGAAAAAGGCCGCGTCCAGCCTCTCATCTGTCTCAATAAGATCGATCTGATCGAGCCGGCGAGCTTGGAACCGCTGGTGGGTGTCTATAGTCGCATGGGTTACCCGGTGCTGCTGGTCAGCGCGGAGACCGGCTTCGGCATCGATCGCTTCCGCCGCCTTGTCGCAGGGCGGGAAAACGTCGTGACCGGGCAAAGCGGCGTGGGTAAGTCATCGTTGCTGAACGCCATCGACGCGAATTTGCACCTCCGCGTCGGCACTGTCAGTAAAGAAAACGAAAAAGGACGGCACACGACCACCACGGCTAGGCTGTTGCCGATTGGCTGTGGCGGCTTCGTCGTCGATACGCCGGGCATGCGAAGTTTTGAACTTTGGGACGTTATTCCGGAAGAGGTCGCTGGCTATTACCGCGATTTGCGGCCTTATGTGAGCCTGTGCCGGTTTCCGGACTGCACGCACACCCACGAAGGTCATTGCGCGGTCAAGGATGCCATGACCGATGGCCGCCTGGACGAACGCCGTTATGAGAGCTATTGTAGCATGCGCAGCGGGCAAATGGATGAATGAGGAAACTGTTGTGGATGAGATTAGTCGTAAGGAGAGCGTGGTAAGTGAGTCGGCCGTCCTTGTAGGCGTTTTTCTCTCGGACCGCAACCAGGAATTGGTCCCGCTGGAAGAACTGGGAGGTCTTGCCGAAGCTGCCGGCACGCAAGTCGTGGGCAAGCTGACGCAACGTCGCGAAGCACCCAATGCGGCAACCTACTTGGGCAAGGGAAAGGTGCAGGAACTAGCCGCCCTGGCCCATTCCGAAATGGCCGATGTGATCTTCTTCGACAACGACCTCAGCCCCGGCCAGACACGTAATCTCGAGGAAGCCACCGGGCTGAAGGTGCTCGACCGCACGGAGTTGATCCTCGACATTTTTGCCAGCCGCGCCAAGACGCATGAGGCTCGTCTGGCGGTCGAGTTGGCCCAGTTGGAATATCAGATGCCGCGATTGAAGCGGATGTGGACGCACCTCTCGCGCCAGACTCAAGGCGGCGTCGGTCTTCGCGGTCCAGGTGAAAAGCAATTGGAAGTCGACCGACGCTTGGCTGAAAAGCGGATTACCGATCTGCGAAAGCAACTCCGCGCGATCGAACATCGCCGCCAGCGAGAGGTTGCTGCAAGGCGGGCGCAGATGACCGTTTCGCTCGTCGGTTACACCAACGCCGGCAAGAGTACGTTGCTCAATGCCCTAACGGGTTCCGATGTTTTCACCAAGGACCAACTCTTTGCCACGCTCGACACGCGTACCCGCCGCTGGCAACTGCCAGGCTGGGGGCCGGTGCTGTTGAGCGACACGGTCGGGTTCATTCGCGATCTGCCGCACCATTTGATTGCCAGTTTCCGGGCAACCTTGGAAGAGGCTCGGCAGGCGAACCTGCTTCTGCACGTGGCCGATGCCAGCCATCCGGCGGTACTGGAGCAGATTGCCGCAGCCTACCAAGTACTCGAAGAACTTGGTATCCAACAGAAGGAATTGCTGCTGGTGCTGAATAAGATCGATGCCCTGCCCGACCGGATCCGCGTTGATGGGCTTTTGAATCGCTATCCCAACGCCATTCCCATCAGTGCTCGTTCGGGCCAAGGCATGGCAAACCTTGCGGTGGCGGTGAGCAAAGCTCTGAGCCGCAGTTTTATGGAAATCGACGTGGAAATGGGCGTCGATAACGGCCGCTTGCTGGCCTATCTGGCCGCTCATGGCGAAGTGCTGTCCAAGACTTTTCACGATTCGCGGATGGTGGTCCATTGTCGCATCTCGCAGCACTTCATCAGCCGCATGGAGACCGACGGAGTTGCCATTCGGCTGCGCGAAAGCGATGAGTTCAAAACTCCTGACCTAGGCCGATAGTCCCTTAGCCACGGGCGGCCGGGATTAACGCTCCGGTTCATCGCATGGTTTGCTTGGAGGGTCGTTCAACTCCTAACTCCTTCGCCCCTAAACTCCTAACTCCTAACTTCTTTTGCATGTCTTTCCTCCTCGGTATTGACGAAGCGGGCTACGGGCCGAACTTGGGGCCGCTGATCATCTCGGCCAGCCTCTGGGAAGTGCCGGAAGGAATCCGCGGTGACGCACTCTATGAGCGGCTGCAAACCGTGATCGCGCCGGCGACCGCACGCGCAGCGAAAACCACGGACCAACGAGTTGCTATCGCCGACTCAAAGATACTCTATCAATCGGGCAAGGGACTCAAGCTGCTCGAACGTGGACTTTGGGCTGCTTGGAGCCTGATCGATCAGCAGCCGGCCATCTGCGGTGACGTTTGGAAACTACTGACAGGCCCCGACGCCGATTCGCGCCGTGAGGCCCTCTGCCACGGCATGGACTCCTTGCCGGTGCCACGAGACTTCAATACGGCCGAAATCGATCGGCTTCGGCCCCAGTTGCGCGAGGCGCTGGCCCAGGCGGGTGTGCGATTCGTCAATCTGCAAAGCATCGCCATTTTTCCTCGGGAGTTCAACGACACGCTTGAACGCAGCGATTCAAAGGGTG
>JANXQG010000600.1 GCA_025356915.1 Planctomycetota bacterium
GAAGGACACCGTAGTCTCGCCCCAGAGGATGGCACCCGCGTCCTTGGCCTCCTGCGGTGTCACACCGGCATCCTGAAGGGCATCAACGTGGGAAGCCCAAAGGTACGTGCGTACCTGCTCCAGCTCCTGGTGGTTGCGTTCGTTGTCGCGGCTGATCTGCTCGATGCCCTTCGATAGTTCGTCGTAGCTCTTGCGGGCACTCGTCTCCGGTTTCACGGCAGCCCCAATGGCTGTGATGAGCCCTGCGATGGCTACGATCAAAGTAGCCACGTGTTTCAGATACACCAAATTGGCCCAGCGCGTCGAGCGTACCGGCTCTTCTCGGTAGCCAATGGCGGGAACTGAGCCCGCGCTTTTTCATTTCTTCCACAATGGCCGAATTGAACTGACGGGTTACATGGTGGGTGCGTGTGGTATCGTGCGTGCGGAGCAACTGGTCATCCGAGAGGTTCTCGGGCCACCTGGGGTCACAGGCGTCATGGACGGTGCCTCCGCAACGGCACCCCACTAAAGTACGACGTCCAGTCGCCCTTGCTGCACCGAGAGGGCCAAACTAGGGCTCTTACGCCACGCAGAGATGGGGGCGATCGTGGTGAGCGCTACCGTCTGCGTATTGGCTGGCAGCACGAAATGCTGGAGTTCGTTCTGGGCATCCAGGTAGTAGAGGGATACCTCACCACTGGAGCGGTTGATGACGTCTAGACGTCCTTGAGAGAGACTTGTGTGAAGCTTTGCCGACATGATGACCTCAAACTACCTACGTGATATCAGCGTTACGCGCTTGTAGGAGAAGCTGCGCAATCGTGGATCCTGCGTCATTGACGGTGAACACCAACTTGTCACCCACGATCTTAGCGTCCATGATCATGTTGCCGTTCATGACCGACTGGTTGTTGTCCCCACCACCAGTGGCACTACCGCCCGACCTTTGCGCTGTTGGCTGAGGGGCCCGCAGTACGGCATCCCTGAGAGTACGGTTCTGCTGCTTCGTGAGGACCGCTTCCCCCTCATGCAGCTGTGCCAAGTAGTCATCGTAGGGGATGTTACTGATGCCGGAACGATGGCCTGCCGGTTTACCTGCACCCTTATTCCTCAACGCGTAGTCCAATTTTTGAGCTTCGGTCTCTGTTTGCTGCCCACCGGTGTTGGTATCTGTCTGGTACGCAGTCGCGGCACCAGCGGCAGCCCCCTTTACTAGAGCGTACTGTGGGATGTAGTCCAAGATGCTTGCCGGACGTTTTCCTTCAAACACACCGCCAATTCCTTCCTTTCCCGCATTTACCGCACCACTGTAAGCCTTCTGCGCTGTTGTCTGGTCCGCTTGCTGTTGTCCACGCGCATGCATCTGTTTGGATAATTTCTCCGCATCTGACATCTCTTGTGGCGTAGCTGTTCCAGACAGCAGTTTAGTTGACAAGTCACCTGCGGATTGCCCACTTTGAGTTGTTCCGGCAGCCTTATTTGCTGCTAGCTGGCCCTGCACAGTCTTATCAGCCGATACCATTCCGGCACCACCAGTGAACAGAGCCGACCCCGCGATGAGACCTACGGCACCCTCGATACTCGTGAGGCTCTTCGCCGCGTCTTTCAAGGCGTCCACGATGAGGCTGTTGGGGCCCAACAGGTTGTTCATCACGACGTTGGGAGCTTCTGCTTTCAAACGCTCCTGTGCTACCTTCTCGGCGCCCTGGAGTTCGCCTTCGCCCCCGTTCTGCTTGTTGCGTTCCTCTACTATCTTCTGGAAATCGTCAAATGCCTTCTCTAGGCCCTCCACTCCTCCGCCACTTGTAGCAACCATTGTTTTGAACTGTTGAGCGTCCCCGCCCTCGATGTTTTTTGCACCTAGAATCTGTTGTAGCGCTACTTGTACACCCGGCAACTGAACGTCGCCACTTGCGAGCCCCTCGTAGTCACCCAAAGATTGAAGTTTTGCGTGCTGCCGCATCCTCGTTGGTGCAAATTGTCCGATGGCGCCAGCATTGGCTTCGCCGCCCTTCAGGACGTCGAGGAGATTCGCCATCTTCTGGTCTACCTGCTCGCGTTGTTTATCGGACGCATCCTTCTCCTGTACCCCAAGGTCCTCAAAGAAACCAGCGCGCGCTTCGGTGTCGGCTTTACCTCCCTGGCCCAGGCCACCCTGGTTCAGGTTGCCCATCATCTTCAGGCCAGCAAGGAAATTGGGTACCTGGAACAAGTCGGTCTGGTCGCCTACGCCAGAAAGTGCTTCGGTCATCTTCTCCGAATACGCGATGGCAGCCTTCTGCGAACGTCCATACTTGATCGATTGTTCGATCATAACGCCGTAGGTGGCAGCTAAGCGCTTGACGCTTACGTTCTCCATGTCCAACGCTTTGATCATATCCTGGACAGCCCGGATGACACCGTTTGTTTTCAGGATATCCTTGTACCGTGCCGCCAACTCCACGGACCCCTTAAGGCTATCCGAGATCAGCTCCGGTGCCTTCGCCATGATCTCGATCTGATCCTGGTAGGCTTCCGCGGATAGACCGAGGTGTGTGATGCCGTCGTCAATGTTCTTGAGCTGGTCCTCGAAGCTCTGACCCGTGATCTCACGGGTGGCGTACATACGCCGCTGCAACGACGTAAGCCTCTCCTCGATGCCATCGCCGGCATCGTTCATGTTGGTCCCGAAGGCTTCCAACAGGGTGTCCATGTCGGCCACGGATTGCTGCCATGGGACGATGAACTTCGTGGCCATCTTCGTGGATTGCTCACGAAGCTTCACGAAGTGACCGGTCAGCTTGTCGATCTGCGAACCCGCGGCTTGCGCAGATTTCGGGATCTCCTTCTGCATCATCCGCATCGACATGGTTGCCGCGTGGATGGCATCGTAGTTGGCTGCGATGTAGAGCTTGTACGCGGCTTCGACTCCCTCGATGCCCCTCGTAGCCCCGGCGGCTGCGCTTTCTAGTTTTTCGAACGCGCTGGCGCCGCGCTTATTGGCCGCCGCGGCGCGCCCACCTGCCTCGGCGGCTTCGTCAGCGTTTTCCGCGAAATCTTCGGTGGTGTCCGCAAGCTGCCTGGTCGCATTGGCGTTCTGTCCGGTCGCCCTGGCGTTCCGCTGCTGCGCGGCCGTCTCGGTGTCGAGCGCCTTCGCGTTTACTAGGCGGGCATTAGCCTCAGCCCGCTTGGCTTCCGCGACGGCACGGATCGTAGACGGGTCCGTGGCCCCTAGCTTGGGGTTGCCGGCTGGCTTCTTATTCACTTGTCACCCTTTCCCATCGTGTGTGTTTCCGCATCACGGAAACCTCCGCCATCCGTCTTCTTTTTCTTCCCCTTGCTGAGGAAACTGGTATTTCCGATCTGCCCCATCATGGCAAGGAAGTCCTCCTTGCTCATGTCGTACATCGACTGAGCTTCCTTGCCGATAGCAGAGCCGTCGCCCAGCGTGCCAGCGCCGCCCACGTTACCCTTGAAGTGCTCCTTCAATGTCGTGAGGATCTCAGGGCGTACCACCATGGACACCGGTAGGCGCACACGGCCAGAAGTACCGACAGCCTTTGTGGTAGCCTCACCGTTCACGGACTTCGTACCTTCGATCATCGAAGGCTCCCAGGATGTACCGAGGATGGACTCCAGATTCTCCCATTGCTCCGAGTTGATGTTCTCAATGGCCGCAACGCTAAGCTCCAAAGTCAGCATGTCTTCGATGCTGGCAATGCGAGGGTCTTGAATTGTGGTTTGCATGAGGCCCGCGAGTCTGAACCGAAGTTTCAGCTCCGCGTCGTCGTCTAGGGCTTGGACGGCGGCGCTGACGCTAAAGGGGCTTTGGCTTTCTTAACGATAGGTGCTACGCGCCTATCGTAGATGTTGGTAAGGCCAAGCGTAAGTTCATTCACCGTCTCGTCAGAAAGCATCTCGTACATGTAGTTGGCCGCACGAATGCGCAAGTGCCTGGGTGGATTCAATGGGTCTGGAATCACGTAGCCGTCCGGGATTTTGATTCCGAAGTGTTCGTAGACAGGCCGGTCGTCGATAGCAGCGATCGACACAGCCACGAAGGCACGGCTTAGCGCCAAAGCGAACAACCCAATAGTAGCATCGGCCCCGAGGTCCCCCTCCATATCGCGCATGTCCTGCGTGATCGTAACTGCGTATTGGATGTCGACGCTGGACGGAACACGAAAGGTCCACTTCGTTCCGCCAAATTCTTCTTCGATATTTCCGTCCTTCACCTTGACGCCGAAAGCCTCACGAAGACGCTGAATCGTCGGAGACTCCTGGCGGCTGGCCATCACCTGATCCGCGAAGTCCATGGCCGTATGCTTTTGCGCTTGTGGCGCGGGGGCTTGCGGCGCAGCACCGCGTGGTGCCCTCTGCACCTGCGCGGCCATAAAGGCCGTAGGGTCCTGGAAGTCACCCTGCTGGGCCTGCTGGGCCGGACGTGCCGGCTGTTCTGCGTGGCCCGTGAGGACTTCGCGGTTGATCGGGTCTAGCGGAAGGTCCGCGATCTCGACAGCTTCAAACTTCTTGAGGTCCATGTTGCTAGAGACTACATGGACCCGAGGCTGGACCAGGTACCCATTGGTCTACGAAAAACCCCGTAGCCGCTAGGCTGGGCACCAGAAGACCATACGTGTACCCCTGATGGAACAATTTGGGGCCTAGCACCAACATGTCGTGCACGGCAGAACGATCACCTTCAGCAGTCTCGTAGGATGCCTGGAGGTCTTCCATGTAGGTTTCCCCACGGATGCCCCACAGCAACGCGTTGGCGATGACCTGGTAGACGCCTACGGACCGATCCATCCGAATATGGCGCTCACGGAGTACACGGCGCG
>JANXQG010000014.1 GCA_025356915.1 Planctomycetota bacterium
CGCTGATGTAGGGTAAGCGGGTGTTCTGCCACCAATAGCCAGGCCCCCAGAGGCGGTAATCGCCGTCGCCCGGTCCGCCCGCCGCCGGCACCGTGAAGAGCGAGCCGTTGAACTTGATCGGATACTGCCCGCGCCCGGCGCACGCCGTGACGAATCGTTGCAGGGCGAACATCTGGCTGACATAGACCGCATCGTCGCTGGCTCCCGCAGCGCGGTCCGTCTTTGCACCCGTGGCGCGGATCCAACTGCGGTTCCAGAAGCTGGCCCACCAATTCTTATGTGCGTCGAAATCGGACTTCCCGATCAATTGTTCAATGTCGGCAAGCCATTGCTCGGTCGTGGCGGGATGCCGCGTCAGGACACAAATCTCGAACCCGCGTTGCGACTGTAGGTGACTATCGTCGATGCGTTTTGCGTCAGGGGCGGTGATGATGGCGCCGAACGTGCGGTGCAACAGCGGGTCCTCGCGCCGGTAGCCGACCATGCCTTGCACTTCAGCGTGTTCTTTTGGGCCGACGGACTTGACGTTGCGATGATACCAGCCGATGCGGCCGGTTTGCCCCGCAAGAATCGTGTCCGGTTCGACGACGGTGGGCACATTGCGTCCGGTGTTTACGTCGCTGCACTCGATACTGGGAAGCGTATATTTCTCCGTGCGCCAAAGTTCGATGGCGGCCGTGGCGGTATGATTGCCCGTGACGTCGACGTGGATGACCGGATGATTGGCGTCGACCCAGAGGCGCAACGCCGTGCCGTCGCCGTATCGGACGTTCATGGATGCGTCTTGCAGGGACAACTCTTGTCGGAACGGCGCAACCGGGGGCGCGGGGGAGAGCGTGACGCGGACCTTGCCGACTTTGAGCAACCGTCCGTTGTCGTCCCAGGCGTCGGTCTTGCTGATATAGAAAATGAGATCGCCGGAAGGTTCGATCCAGGCGTTCAGCCCGATGTCGCCGTTCCCCAGGGGCATCGAGCCATGAGCGTCCTTGCTCGGCGAATCCCAAACGATGTTATATTGATCCACACCGCCGGCCAGAGCGGCAGTAGTTGCAGGGAGAATTAGCGCAAGTATGAAACTTTTCATGGTTGATCCTCTATAGCTCGAAATTGAAGACGTTGGGGCCTTCCGGCGTGACGGTGGCCCGCAGCGTGCTCGCGTCATTGTAACGCGGGGAAAGGTAGTTCACCATGATGGGATCGCTGGACGGCGCGGGCGGCGGCAGGGGCTTCATGCCGGGACGAAAGGCGCGAATCTCCACCCGCCGCTCGCCGGCGCGCGCCTGCCCCTCGTAGCTTCCGTGCTCGATCCGCAAGAGCTGTAGGTCGCCTTGCCCCACGGTCAGGAACACGATCTCGGCCTTATCCAGTGGCTTGCCGTCTAGCGTCACCGAGCCACGGACCGGGTAGGTAGGCGCGTAGGTTGGTCCACGGCATCCCGCCAGCGCCGGCCAGGCCGCCAGCACACAGAACCAAACATGAAACCACATGCGAGACATGGGAGAGTCCTCTCTTATAAACCGGCCACGGGCTGAGCATCGTCGCGGGTGGCAGCGCAGGCCAGCACCTCCAATGCCGTGCCGGTGCCGAGGAAGCGAACCGAGCCGTCGCAGAACACGGCGTTGACGCCGCCGGGATGGGCCGCGTTCAACGGCGTGTTGTTGCCGTCCACGCATACGCCCGTCGAGGGACAGACCGTTGCGTAACCGGTGGGAAGCGGCCAGCCTTGCCCGTTGTTGTTCTTGTTGTTGATCGTGTACTTGATCGTGGTCGTGTTCATCGCCCGATTGTCGTAGTTCGCGCCACCCCAAACGTAGTTTGGCGGAACGGCAGACACCGCAGTGCCGAGCGTCCAGCCCCACATCGCCCCCCCGTGCCATAACCGCTGATCCGAGCCGTCCTGACTCCTAAGGACATCATTCTGTTCGGAGACGGCCAGGGTGTTGCTGGTGCCGTCGCGGATATTGGCTGCGGTGACCCTGCCGTTGGGGGAGAGGACGCCGCCGCCGCCCGGAAATCCCGAAAGACCGCCGTTGACCCGCGTCTCGGTGAAACCCGGGATCAGGCCGTCCACAGCCCCCGCCACTCCCACATAGCTTGGGGCCATGAGCCTGTATTGAGCAGCATACCATGGGTCGGTGCATGTCTTTTGCAGGGGCGACGACGGGCAGAGATACATCGGAATCGTCACGCCGTTGAACACGGCGGCGTTCGCGGCGCCGTCCCCGCCTTGCCCTGCCCAGCCCGAGCCACTCCCGAACCGCAACTTCTCCCACACCGGCACCTGCTCTATGTAGGGCAGGATATAGACCATCCAGGAGCAACCAAAAAAATTCCGGTCGGCGCCGGTGTAGGTGCCGAAGGGAGGCTGATCCGCGGCGCCGCCCGGTGGATAACGGCCCGTGGCCTCCTCGTGCTGCAAGCAGGCCAGCCCAATCTGTCTCAGGTTATTGGCGCATTGTATGCGGCGGCCGGCCTCGCGGGCCGCTTGCACCGCCGGAAGCGACAATCCGATCAGGATGCCGATGATCGCGATGACGACCAGGAGCTCCACCAGCGTAAAGGCGGATTTTCGACGCCAGATGTTGGGCGGCCGGTTGAGTAGCAGTAAACTTCCTTCAGACTTGTTCATCGTTGATATCACCGTGTCGCTTTACTATTTCTTGCCGGTGGCCGGCGAATGTGATTGCACGCGGGCATTCACTGGTTCGATATTCGCTGCCCGGCCATCCAATTCCAGGGCAATGACGGTATCCAATTTCTGCCGGTCGCTGGCGGCAAGGAAAATCTCGATGGCATCGGCAGTCTGTTTGACGGTGACGCGGCCGCCGGCCAGCACTTTGCTGCTAAGAATCTTTGCGGGAATGCTCGGCAACGTCAGTGTCTCAGCGGGCCATTGCCGGATGTGAAGGTAGATCGTGTTTCCCTTGTGCGTCGAGACGCCATACGTGTCGGGCTTGAACGGGCCGCCGCGCGTGGCGTAGATGCTTTCGCCGTACTTTGCTAGCCAGTCGCCCATCTCTTTGATTCGACCGGCTTGCTCGGGTGCGATCTGGCCGTCGGGCATCGGGCCGACGTTCAACAGCATGTTGCCATCGCCGCCAGCGCAGCGAATCAACATGTCCATGCATTGCTCGAATGATTTCACGCCGTCCTTGTGTCCGCCCCACGACCACAGGCCAGAAAGCGAAGTGGTTATGCACGATTCCCACGGATACTGACGATCGAACCCGCCCACTTTTTGTTCAGGCGTGTAGAAGTCAGCAGGCGGTCTCAGGCTCCACGGGTTTCCGGCATCCAGCGCCGCGCGAGGGTCCAACCGGTTGTTGATGACGATTTGCGGCTGGAGCTGCCTGACCAAGCTGAAAGTCCGCTCCTGATCCCACGCGCTGGAACGGCCGTCGGTGTCGAACCAGAGGACGTCGATCTTGCCGTAGTTGCTTAGCAGTTCCGTGAGCTCAGCTTGCATGCGTTTGACGAACTCGGCATGCTTCGCGTTGCGACAATCAGGGTCGCGCCAGTCCATTGGCGAGAAGTACCAGCCGATCTTCATGCCGGCCTCGTGCGCGGCCTTGGCCAACTCAGCGGCCACGTCGCGTTTGAACGGCGTGTGCATGATGTTGTAGTCGTCAACTTTTGAGTCCCAGAGCAGGAATCCGTCGCAATGCTTTACCGTCAGCACCATGTACTTCATGCCGGCAGCCTGGGCGATGGAGACCCACTGTTTGGCATCAAACTTTACGGGGTTGAACTTCTTGTAGAGGTTGTCGTACACCGCGACGGGTGTCGGGCCATTGTTCGGGCACTGCGGATTCGAGTTCGCGCGTGACCAACTGAGCTCCTTTTCCGTCAAACTGACCGGGCCCCAACTGATAAACATTCCAAAGCGCGCATCGCGCCAAGCTTGCAACGATTCCGGTTGGGCATTCTGTGGCGGTTCTGCGTTGGCAGCGAGCGCCGGTAGGCTTAATAACAAGATAAGCATTTGTTTCATTTTTGTCTCCATCCTCAGTATTATTGTTATTGCTCCGATAGGACGCGAACTCGCGCGTCGCCCGCGGCGGCAGTCGGCTCGAACTCGATCGCCAGCTCGGTCTTCGTTTGCGCCGTCACCTGTTGGGTCTGACGGACGATCACCTTGCCATCCTTGACCACACAGTCTTCCGGCGGCATTTCCGCGCCGTTGAATAGTAAGCGGGCGGAAGAAATTCTCGCCGGACCGACTGTCACTTCGTAGGTGGCCGGCATTTTGATGTGCGGCGTCAAATCGAGTTTGACCGTGGTCGCGCCTTTGTCCCAGCGGCCGCAGGGACTCCCGGCCGATTTGCCGGGCCACAACTCGAAGTTCCAAAGCGTCGGCCCGAGACTGCCGCCTTGGACGACGCGCAGGCGGACGTACCGGCCGGTGACACTCGAGAATTCGTGAACGTAGTTGTCGCCCACCCGCCCGCCGGTGAACGCCACTCGCCAAGGCGAGTTGACGTCGCTACGGTATTCGATGACGAACTCCCGAATGCGGTCGGCCAATTGACTGATAACGACCTTGCCGAAGTTCCTCGGCCGGCCAAGGTCGACTTCCAGCCAGGCGTTGATGTCCTTGTCGGCTGCCGACCAGCGTGATCGCGAATCGCCGTCGGTGGCCAGACTGGGAGCGTACGGCGCACTGTGCATGGAGGAAGCTGTCGTCGGTCTACCTTCGGTGAGGGCGCGGAACTCGGTTTCGATATCGATGCCTTCCGCGTAGAATGCCGCGAAGTCCCGGAGGATTGGAGTGCCGACATTCTTCGTGATCCGCAAACGGAGCTTGTCCACGGTTGCTTCCGGGAATACCTCGATCCGCTTGTGCCCCACGGAGCTGCCTTCGGCCAGCAATTGCCATTTGCCGGCCGCATCGCGTCCTTCGAGCTCGTAGCCGCGGATGCGGTGGCC
>JANXQG010000033.1 GCA_025356915.1 Planctomycetota bacterium
CCGTGGTCGGCTTGGCCGTGAGCTTTCAGACCGGGCTCCCCTGCGGACCGGTGATCATCATGCTTTCCGCGGCAACTTACCTGGCCGTTGCAGTTGGCCAGCGGCTAGGGATGCTGCGGCGGACATGAGCCGTTGGGTGCAGGAACGGACTCGTTTCATTCCCGCTTTTCATTCCCTCTACCGATACTCCGTTGCCTTCTGCCCCGAGATATGCCGTCGCCATGCGTCCAAGTGCTCTTTGCTGAGTCCGTTCTCGCGGACAATCTCGGTTTCCAGCAACCGGTCCATCTGCGGCACCTGCACGCGGACCTTCAAGCGGCCATCGGCCTGATAGTTGAAAATCACGTCGATCGGCGACTTGGCCGGCAGCTCGGACGGAAGATCGGCCACCGTGCAACGTCCGATGGAGGTGCAGTCATCGGCTGAAGGACTCTCACCTTCCACGATCTGCACGAGGATTGATCGCTGGTCGTGCTTGGCAGTCTTGAACTGCCGCTTCGCACTGACCGGCAGCGGCGTATTGCGGGGAATGACAATTCCATTGCGGCGCCGCTTGGTCTGCGGGTCGGTGCCCACCACGCCGAGACTGTGCGAATTGACGTTGCGGATGCTGAAAGTCGCCGGCCGGCCGTCGCTCTTGGCCAGGATCAATCCGGCTTGCAGGGCCGCGCCGTGGGCCACCGCTTCGTCGGCCGCCATGGAAGCGTCCGGCACCTTGCCGCTGATCTTCTGCAACATCGCGCGAACCATCGGCATTCGGGTGGAACCGCCAACCAGCAGCACATGATCGAGATCAGACCACTCCAGACTCGCTGCCCGCAATGCCTGCACGCAGGTAAAGCGGGTGCGATCCAAGAGGTCCTGCGTCGTTTCTTCAAACTGCTCGCGGGAGATTTCCAGGCGGACGACCTTGCCTTGATATTCCGCTACGATGGGTGCCTTAGGCCGGGCGGAAAGCGTTCGCTTGGCGTCTTCACATTCCCGCCAGAGCTTTCCCACGGCGACGGCGTTGGTACGGAGGTCGAGCGAATGTTCACGTTGGAATGCGTCGGCCGCCATGTTGAGCAGCCGCTGGTCCCAGTCGTAGCCCCCCAAGGCAACATCGCCATCGGTGGCCAGAGCAAGGAACTCGCTGCCGCGGATCTCCATCACCGTGACGTCGAATGTGCCGCCGCCTAGATCATAGACCAGCACGTGCCGCGGTCGGTCGGCGCTTCCGGCGGCGTTGAGAAAACCATGCTGGAACCCAAAGGCCACGGCCGCCGCAGTCGGCTCGTTGATGATATCCAGCACTTCGCAGCCGGCTAGGTATCCGGCGTCCTGGGTGGCCTTGCGGCGGACCTCGTCGAAATAGGCCGGCACGGTGATCACTGCCTGCTCGAACGGTCCGATCTGCTGCACGGCGTCGCTGCGAAGCTTGTTGAGAATCCATGCCTGAATTACCTCGGGCGGATATTGCTTGCCGCCGATCACGCGATGATAGGCACGGTGGCCCATGTCGCGCTTCGCACACTCCGCCACGCGATCGGCCTCGCTGCTCATGGCCTTCATGGCCTCCTTGCCGACGACGACGTCATCGCCGTCCAGCAGCACAACGCTTGGCGTGAGGCGATCCCCCTCGGCATTGACCAAGGTCACGGGCTGGCCGCGCTCGTCGAGCCTTGCAACTACAGAGTATGTGGTGCCCAGGTCGATACCCACGGCTGGAATGTTCGCTTTGGTCATGGTGCTGGGTCCGCTGGGTTCTATTCGCTTGGCTTGCTTGGTACGCTTGGCTTGCTGTCGCGGCCAGAGTTCGTTTTGAGGAGGTCGGGCCGGAGATTTGAAATCATCAGGTAGCCGACGAAGGCCAAGAGTACTAGCATAATGCCATGACCGATTGTTCGCTCCAACCACTTGGGAACACGGCGATCCCTCTTCGGCTTGGTCTGCTTGATCAATCGCACCCCCCCCTGCCCCTCTCCCACAGGGAGGGGGGAGAGAGCGGTCAGCGGCTGTGGGCTTGAGGCCCAGCGTTGTACGGACTCGGGCGAAGCCACGAGCGGTGCTGGGGCAGCCGCAAGCAGCGTTTGCGGAGTAGCAGTTGTTGTGCTGGCGGCATCGGCTTTTGCAGGTGCCCAGCCAATTGCGGAGCCGATTCCACTTGGCGAGGCTTCTCGCGACGACGGCGCGCCGTGCAGAACGTCCTGGGCTGCCGACTCGAACGCGCTGAATCCCCCTGCCTCGCTCACCGGCTGCTTCCAGCGTGTCATTCCTTCGTTGGAAAGCCCCGTCTCACGGACCAACTCCATCCGGGCCTGATGATGCGTACCCGGCACCAGTGCCTCGACCGCCAGTCGGCCGTTCGTGCCGTATTCAAAGGTAACTTCCACAGGCCAGCCCTTGGGCAGCCCGCTTGGAAGATCACGGACCACGGTGCGGCCAATGACAATACAGTTACCCGGCTGTGAGCCTTCACCTTCGAGAACCTTGATTGCGATCGAGCGTTGGCCGTCCGACTTCGTAGCGAAACGCTCGGTGTGCCGCGCCGGCAGCGACGTGTTGCGAGGAATAAGCACGACGTTCTTCTTGCGAAGCGTCTCGGTGTCAATGCCTTCGACGCCCAGGCTGTGGGCATTGACGTTCGTGACCTGGAACGTACTCCGCAGTGCCCTGCCCGCCTGCGCGGCCAGTAGATGACCGGCATACAGCGCGGCCCCTCGGGCAACCGCTTCATCGGGATTGACCGAGTGATCGGGCTGAATGCCAGAAATGCCTTGCATCATGCGTGCGACCATCGGCATCCGCGTCGAACCGCCGATCAACAAGACTCGCTGCAAGTCTTTCCACTCCAATCCAGCCACACCTAGCAGTTGCCTCGAGGTGTAGGAAGTGCGTTCCAGCAAATCGGCGGACATTTCTTCAAACTGCTCGCGGGTGACGGCGATTTCAGCAAAACGCTCCTGGTAGTTGATTTGGATGACTGCCCTGTTCCGCGCGGAAAGCGTGTGCTTGGCCTCCATGGCGTCGAGGTACAGGCGGTTGAGCGTGGCTGGATCCTGGCGGGGATCGAGCGAATGCGTCTTCAGGAAGCATTCGGCTGCGTAATTGACCAGCCGCTGATCCCAGTCGTGGCCGCCAAGCTGTACATCGCCGTCGGTGGCCAGCGTCTGCACCTTACCCATGGCGAGACGCAACAGGGTGGCGTCAAACGTACCGCCGCCCAGGTCGTAGATTAACACGTTGAGTTCTTGCCGCGGTTTACCGTCAGCCGAGAGATAGCCCAGGGCCTCGCCGAAGGCCAGGGCTGCGGCCGTCGGCTCGTTGACGATGTCCAACACTCGCAGGCCGGCCATCTCGCCGGCGTCGGCGGTCGCCTTGCGGCGCATCTCGTCGAAATAGGCCGGCACCGTGATCACGGCCTGCATGTCCGGCCCCAATGCGCGCACCAGGTCGGCTTTGAGCTTCCGCAGGATGCAGGCCTGAATCACTTCCGGCGGAAGGTAATTTCCACGGATGGGGTGCGAATAAAATGGCGCGCCCATATCGCGTTTCACCCACTGGGCGACCATTTCGGGATGCGACGTGACGACTGTGCGGGCGTTCTTGCCGACGACCACCTCCGACTCGCTGAAGAATACCACGCTGGGTGTGATGAATTCGCCCTCGGCGTTGGGAATCATCGCACTGCGGCCCGCTTCATCAACCCAGGCCATGGCCGAATTGGTCGTTCCGAGGTCGATTCCGATCATTTTGTCTTGGGGCATGAGCAGAAAAATTATGGACCGGTGACGACCGCAAGGGGTGTAAGTGTAATGTCTCCTAATTTAACAAGAATTCCCCTCATTCTCAAGTGGTGATCAGGGAGTGCATGACGTCCAAGGTTGACAATGCCATGCTCGGCTGCGAAAATGCCG
>JANXQG010000061.1 GCA_025356915.1 Planctomycetota bacterium
GGAGTACACGCCATGCTGGCCGAAGAGGCCGTCATGGCGGGCGAATGCCTGCTCAATCCGTTCCTTGGAAAGGACGTCCGAGAACGGCAGCGCGTCCTGGGCCATGAAGGCGCCTACGATTTGCTGAAAATTGCCGCTGCCGCAGTTCGGAGAATTGGGTATATCTTGGCGCATGAAAAAGCCCTTCCTGGCGAATTTGCGGTAAGCAAACCAGGAAGGGCCTACTTTTCATCGCCAGGTAAGGGCCAATTCTTGAAACTCTTCCTGACGAAGCGGGAGTTTATCCAAAACCTCGCTTGCGTCATAGACCAGATTGCGCGCCCACCGAACAAACGCAAGCTTCGACAGGCCCATTCGTTCCTGACACCTTTTCCAGGCTCACCTTTTCCAGGCTCGCAACTTCCGCAAATTGACAACATCCAACGCCTCGCCGTTCTCCGTACCCTTGGGGGTCTCTAAAACCATGGGCACGTTGCGGAAGCGGAGATCGCGGAGGAGCCAGCCAAAGGCCTCGGGGCCTATCTTGCCGCAGCCGATGTGGGCGTGACGATCGACGCGACTGCCGCACTCCTTCACGCTGTCGTTGAGGTGGAAAGCTCGGATCTGATCCAGCCCGACGATCTTGTCGAACTGCTCCATCGTGGCCTCATAATCGGACTGCGTGGAGATCTTGTACCCGGCGGCGAATACGTGGCACGTATCGAAACAGACGCCCAATCGGCGGTTGTCTTTCACGCCCGCGAGGATCGCAGCGAGGTGCTCGAAACGCCAGCCGAGCGTTGTGCCTTGGCCGGCCGTGGTTTCCAGGAGGATGCCGGCCGATGCATTGCAAGTCTGCCCGAATACTTCATCCAGTGCGGTGATAATTCGCTTAAGCCCTTCCTCTTCGCTCGTCGTGGTATAGGCCCCGGGGTGCGAAACAACCGAGGGAATGTCGAGGGTTGCAGCCCGCTGGACCTCCTCGATCATGGCATCGATCGACTTCTTCCAAAGCGTGTCGTCAGGGCTGGCGAGGTTGATCAAGTACGAATCGTGGGCTAGCGGGCAAGCGATGCCGGAGGTGGCGACGGCATCGCGAAACTTCTGGGCCTCTTCCGGCGCGATCGGCTTGCCGCGCCACTGGTTGGCGTTCTTGGTGAAGATCTGAATCACATTGCAGCCGGTCTCCACGCCGATTTCCACGGCCTTGTGGTATCCGCCTGCGATCGATTGATGAGCGCCGAGTATGGACATTGCCTCTATCTTCTTCTATGATACGATCCTGTTTCGACTTGTGCCGAAATCCCTGGGCCAATACTGCCCGCGAACTTGTTTCCTTGATCCTAACCGACGGTCGTTTCCATGGTCAACCCTACCCCTGCGGCTTCCCCCACCAACGAGAGCACTACCCAGCCATGGTTTCGCCAATTGAACGGCTACCATTGGCTGGTATTGACGGTCTCCACGATGGCGTGGGCTTTCGACTGCTTGAGCCAGCAGATTTTTAATTTGACGCGCAAGCCGGCCATGGATGCCCTGACCGACGCGCCGGCCAAGGCCGATTTCTTCGGCCCCTTGAGCACCACGGCCCTGCTGGTCGGTTGGGCCACGGGTGGAATCATCTTTGGCATCCTTGGCGACCGCATCGGCCGGGCGAAAACATTGACGATTATGATCGTCTGCTACAGCGTTTCCACCGGCTTATGCGGGCTTTCCATGGGGCCTTGGGATTATATCCTCTACTGCTTCATCACGGGCGTGGGTGCTGGGGGAATTTTCCCGGTGGCCTGCACGCTAGTGGCCGAGAGTCTGCCCGATCGTACCCGGCCGCAGGCCCTGGGCATGGTGCAGACCTTTTCGGCATTGGGAAACATCGGTGCCGGAGCGATCTCGCTGGGATTCGTCGCCCTGCTGGCCAGCGGTGTGATTTCGACCCATTGGCGGTGGATGTTCAGCGTCGGCATTGTGCCATCACTTCTGGCTATTATTGTCGCTCGTAGGCTCCGCGAACCGGAAGCATGGAAACGAGTTGCGGCCGAAGGCAAGGCCAAGAAAGCGGGGCTCGGCGAACTGTTTTCCGATCGCCGCTGGCGGCGGAATGCGATTGTCGGCCTGTTACTGGCGGCCTCCGGCGTCGTGGGCCTCTGGGGGATCGGCGTGTTCAGCAATGATCTCACGCAGTTCATCATTGGTGATCGCTATGATAAGCAGCAGTGCTCGGTCGGTGAGGGCAAGAAGGATCTGCTGTTCGTTGCCATGACAATCCATTCCCCTGACAGTCTTGCCGAGGCAAAAAAGAGCACAATCACGCCCCGGCAGTTGTTGGGCAGCGACCCGGAAAACAAGGTCAAAGATGCCGAGCGGCTTTACAAGGCGGCACTCGATCTCGACAAGAATGACAAAAAGGTTTCTGCTGAGGGCGTGATCGCCAACCTGCGAGAATCCGATCCAAAGTCGCTGAACTTCGGCGATATCGATCGGCTGACCACCGCTTTGGCCATTCCAACGTCCAAAGAACCGATTTCGGACCACATCGCCCGAATTGTAACGCGGCAAAAGGACCGCAATACCGAAGTACTTCGATGGGCCGCCTGGACGCTCATCTGTTTTAACCTCGGAGCATTTTTCGGCATGTACGCATTTGCCCGGGTGACGCAATTGATCGGCCGCCGACCGACGTTTGCCATCTTCTTTACGATCGCCATGACCACCACGGCCTTGGCCTTCGGGTGCATGGAAAAAATGCCTCGCGATCTCTGGATGGTCGCGTTAATGGGCGGGGCGCAGCTTTCGGTATTCGGCGGTTATGCAATTTACTTTCCGGAGTTATTTCCCACGCGACTCCGGAGTACCGGAATGTCGTTCTGTTATAACGTCGGCCGTTATGTTGCTGCGATCGGCCCGCTCTCTTTGGCCGTACTCAAACCGAGTTTGGTCAAACAAGTTGGCGATCCGGTATTGGCTTTTCGCTACGCCGGCGTGGCGATGTGTTCGTGCTTTCTCGTGGGACTGGTGGCGCTCTTGTTCGCGCCCGAAACAAAGGGACAGCCGCTGCCGGAGTGAAAAACTGCCGAATGTTACGATGCCTCCCCCGCCACGACTCCCAGCACGATCTTCCTGAGCTTCGGCTCCGCCTCGGCGGCGGTGGCCAAAATCTC
>JANXQG010000062.1 GCA_025356915.1 Planctomycetota bacterium
TTCTAGCCTGACGAACAAGTCAGGCTGGAAAGCCTGACCTACGAGGTTTATAATCGATGTGGCCACCAAGGATCAGGAACCTAATTCATGCTTCGAGAACACGAAATTGAACTTCGCGTCCGCTATCAGGAAACCGACCCGATGGGCTTTCTGCATCATGCCTGCTACTTCACTTATTTTGAGATCGGGCGAACGGAACTCTTACGCGCGTCGGGAGGGAACTATCGGCAAATGGAAGAGCAGGGCATGCTCGTCGTCGTGGTGCGGGCCGAATGCCGCTTCCACCGTCCTGCCCGTTATGACGACATCTTGCGGCTGCGGACGATGATTGTTCGAGTCACGCCGGCCAAAATCGAGCACGAGTACCGGCTATTCCTGCGGGAAACATTACTGGCCGTCGGCAATGTGACGCTTGCCGTCATTGACCGCGAGGGAAAGGTGCAGCGCGTACCTGAGTATTTTCAAGTGGAAGCTTAGAACTTATCGAGCGCGTCCGGGTGAAATCAGCCCGCCTTGCGCTCGCTCTGTATCCGCTCAAAGGCTGCAACGTCAAAGTGCGGCGCGGGAACGATCCTCGGATAGGGAACGGCTACGGGTTCCATGACCGTCTGCGAGGCATGATCCCAGGCGCGGTTGGCGATACTGACCAAAATTTTCTCGGCAACGGCCAGGGCGTCACGGCCGGCCTCGCCGGTCACTTGCGGCTGCCGGACGGAAAGAATGCTGTCGATAAAGTCCTGAAGTTCCATGGCCAGGGCGTCGACGGCGTCAAACGTCTGTTGCTGACGCGGCAAGTGTTCTTCGGCCAAATGCGTCTTATAATGCTCCACCTGCTTGGGCGCAAGACGATCGGCATGAAACTCCCCGCGAAGCAACGCATCGCTCGGCCGCACGAGTGTTGTCGTCCGCGTGCCGAAATCGATGTTCGCGTAGGCCCGCGTAGCCCAAATCTGCATCTTGCGGGCCGGTTCGTAGGAGACTCGCGAGGCGGACAAGTTGGCCACGCAGCCGGACTGGAATTCTAATCGGGCGTGTGCCACGTCCTCATGGCCACCCAGGATCGAAACGCCCAAGGCGTCAACCGACCGTAGCGGCGAACGGACCAGCGAGAGCACCAAGTCGATGTCGTGGATCATCAGGTCGAGCACCACGCCGACGTCCATCGAGCGGAACGTGAAGTTAGACGCCCGCACGGCTTCAATGAATTTTGGATTTTGCGCGTGGGGAATAGCCGCCGCGAAGGCCGGATTGAACCGCTCGACGTGCCCGACCTGAAGCACAAGTTGCTTTCGCCGGGCCAATTCGACCAGTTCATCGGCCTCGGCCACTGTAGTACAGATGGGCTTCTCGACGAGCAGATGCGTGTGTGCTTCCAGGAGATCGACGGCCAACTGATGGTGCAACACCGTTGGCGAGGCGATCACCGCCGCGTCGATGCGGCCCAGCAGAGGGCCGTGAGAGGAGAATGAGGCCGTGTGCAGTTCGGAGGCGAGCCGATCGCGGTTGACAGCTAACGGATCGACCACGCCCACGAGTTCCACGTTGGCCATGCGGGCCAGCTTTTGCGCATGAAAACCACCTAAACGGCCGGCACCGATTACAGCAACGCGGAGAGGCGGGGAAGCGGGGAGCGCGGAGAGGGGAGAGGGGAGCATGGAGGAAAGAGTTGGGGGTTGGGGATTGGAACTGATTTTACTCACTTCTTGAACAGCTTTTCTGCCACGTCTTACTTCCTGCTCCCTGATCCCCGCCTCCCCTCACGCCGCCCGTCGACGTTCTCGCCCGCGACCGTGCATTCCTTCGTGCTGACCTTGCACGAAACTCAGCAAGTGATTCACCTGTGGGACCAGTTGGCCGTTGTTGCGAAGGATCTCCCAGGCGTTATCCAAGCCGACTTTTGCGCGGTAGAGCAAGCGATGTGCCTCGGACAACGACTGGATGACGTGCTCGGGGAAGTTATTTCGCTTTAGACCCACCGTATTGATGCAGCGGGGCTTGGCCGGATAGCCTTCCACGAGCATGTAGGGGGGGACGTCGTGCCGGACAGCACTCATTCCGGCCACGAAGGCGTAGTTGCCGATCGTGGAAAAATGGTGTACGCCGACAACGCCGGAAAGCCAGGCATGGTCGTGAATATGGACGTGTCCACCGAGGAGCGTGCCGTTGGCAATCACGATGTGATCGCCCAATTGGCAGTCATGGGCCACGTGGCTGCAACCCATGAGGAAGTTGTGGTTCCCTAGTCGAGTCACCCCTTCTTCCTTCTCCGACGCGCGATTGATCGTCACGCATTCGCGGATGATGTTGTCGTCGCCAATGACCACACGGGTACTCGATCCGCGGTAGCTTATATCCTGTGGCTCACCGCCAATGACCACGCCGGGGTAGATATGATTGCGCTGGCCGATGGTAACGTCGCCCATTAGGGTAACATTGCCCTCCAGCTTTGACTCCCGGCCGATGCGTGCCTTCGGCCCAATAATACAGAAGGGGCCGATTTCGACGTCATCGTCGATTTCTGCTCGGGGGTCGATCGAAACATTATCGGCAATGCGTGTGGCCATCACCGCAGCTCCTTATTCTATTTTATGCGCACCGTTTCAAGGCGCTGGAATTTTCAAGCATCGCTCGTACCAACTCGGCGTTGAGGCGATGTCCACTACGGTAGGCTGCAAAACGTCCTGCCAAATCGCAGTTAGCCAAGGCGAAGTCGCCAACCATATCGAGAATCTTGTGACGAACGCACTCGTCGGGAAACCGCAGCGAGTTACCGATCGGGCCGTCCGCGTCAAACACCAGGAGATCGTTGAACGTAGTCCTTTGCCCCAACCCCTGCTCCCGCAAGGCGGCGGCTTCGTGCTGCAGCATGAACGTGCGGCTGGAGGCCAGACTCAGATCAAAATAGCGTGGAGAAAGCGTCATCTCCAACGACTGCCGGCCGATGGAATTGCCACTGCCGTAGTCCAATTCATACTGAATGACGGTCTTGCCGCCAGCCGCCGGCCGAGCCTCGATCCAACATTCTTCGTTGCCCAGTCGCACGACCTGCCGCACCACAAGAAGCTCACGCGGGGCATCCTGCTCGACGATGCCTGCCCGCTGAATCGCTGCTACGAAGGGTTGCGCCGAACCGTCACAGCCGGGCATTTCCGGCTGATCGACCCAGACCTCGCAGTTATCGACATGCATGCCGGCCAGGGCCGCCATGACGTGTTCGACCATTTCGACCGATGCCTCGCCTGAACGAAGCACCGTCCGCCGCGGCATCTCGACGCGATTGGCCACCACGGCCGGAATGCGAGGGCACCCCGGCAGATCGGACCGCACGAACACGATCCCCTTCCGAGGATCGGACGGGCGGAACTCGACACGGATATCGCGTCCGCTCCAGTAGCCAACCCCTTCGATCGCCGTGTTAGCGAGTAACGTGCGCTGGTTACGTATTGCTTCCATCCCCTGCCAGTCATCCATGACAAAACGGTACAAACTTAAGAGGTTGTGACCCTGGCATCCTTGCCGGGTTCGGACCTACGGTGAGTTTATCGTTGTCCGCCCGCGGGCCCCATCAGGTTCCGGTTGTCGGCGGCACCATTGTTCGTGCCCACCGCAGGCTGCTGCGAACCACCGGCAAACCGCGGCAGGATGTACGGCGTAATATCCAGGCTCTTGTTGTAAAAAACCACCTTGTTACTGATACCACGGGCAATATCGTCCGGATTTGCTTCGTTGATATTGTCGCCGTTGAAATTCATCACGAGGGCAATACCCCGTTGCTGGCAGTAAAAAGTTACCTCGTCGCCGATCTCACGATAGGCGTTGAAATAAAGATGGGCTTCCTTCTGCACGAAATCCTTACGCTTCAGGGCGACCTGTCCCTGGATGATCGCTTTCTGGCTCACCAACGACTCCTCCAATCGCTGATAGTCAGGCGTGCCGGGCTTAAGCCCGCTCAACTGCTGGCCCTGTTCTTGCAGCCGCTGAAGCTGCTGCTCGAAGTCCTTCTGGACCTTTTCCGCATCCGTCTGTAGCTCCTTCAACTGGGCCTTCAATCGGATATGCCTCTTGAAGATGTAGTTCACATCGACCAGGGCAATACTGCCCGGGCCTTGAACGGCGGGGGCCACGGGGGCCTGAGCCGAGGCCTGGCTGCTTGTTAAACAAGTCCAGGCAAAACAGGTTGCGGCCGCGATGGCCGACGACAAAAGAAGTTTCTTCACGTTCAGCGCTCCTTGCTGTGGCGGTGGGTCTTCCTTGACCGGTGCGTTTCTCCCCTCCCTGCGCACGGCCCGCTCGACCCGCTTGGTAAACCAGAAACGGCTTAGGGAGGTGCGTATTCTGCCCACTTGTTCGATTTCCGTAAAGAGCAGTTGGGAGATTTTAATAATTTTTCCGGCCGTTTGCCAGGGTAGGGGACCTAACGCCGTTGGCGCAGGGTATGAATTGGCAAGTTTCATCCGTGGCCGAACCTGAAGAGGGTGGGACTCGCTCCGCTCGTCCCCCATGCGAACCAACTTAAGGATTTTGGTATCAATGTCCAATTTGGGATCTTCGTAT
>JANXQG010000080.1 GCA_025356915.1 Planctomycetota bacterium
CCGTGCCGCTACAAGTTTTCGCCCCGCGTCGAGCAGGATTCGATCGTCGCTCAGTCAAGGGCATTCTACGCGCCGCAGCAGATTTCGGACATTCTTTCCGGCATCGTCACGCTCGACAGCCAGGAACCGAAGACCGGTGCAAGCGGATGGGCGCAAGCCCTCCGGTCCTAGCCGCGTGAGTAGATTACAAAAACCGTCAAACCGTCAAACAAGAAAACCGGACGGCTCGCGCCGTGCCGCTACAAGTTTTTGCCCGCGTCGAGCAGGATTCGATCGTCGCGCAGAAATCCCCTTGCGCTGCCGGCAATTCAGCTAGAAAGACCGAACTGGCCAGATGCCGGGTCGGGATCGCCTGCCAGTCGCCCTTGCCTAGCGGACGGAAATGAACCATGACGGCTTTTACCGGCTGCTGAGCCAACGCGATGACCTTTACTTTCAGCGATTCTCCTTTGTTCACCACACTGCGTACGTTCGGCCTAGCTGTCTATACTCTGAAACTGGCTTTGCGTGATTTGTCGAGAGTGATTATAAAGGATGCATGGACGTTGAGCAATTCAAGGAAGATGTTCCCGGTGGGCGTAGCGGAGGCAGACTGCTGGCTGTCGCACATGCGGGTGGTATGGCGGGTCGAGAACGGCCAATTGGAACACTCAATTCGTCTTCGCTCTCGGTCTTCAGCATTCTTGGCCTTTGACCTTGGCGCTGTGGATGAGCAGTTTCTGCAAAATCTGCTTGGCCTAGCCTACAATGCCAGTCTGGATTCATCGAAAGCAACGGTGAACGCCACGCTGCTGTGCAAAGATGCCAAATTTGCCGAAGATGCCAAGAAGATTCTCGACGGCGGGCAGGTCGTGATGCGAAATACCTTGAAGGGAATGCGCGGTGTGCCCCGCGAACTATCGGACATGGTCGATGCCATCAAGTTCAGCGTCAGCGGAGCGAAGGTCAAAGGCAGTTTGCAGACCAGCCTCGAACCGTTGTCGAAGTGGATCAAAGAGCAGGCCGATAAGTTTGAGCCGGGAGTACCCAAGAAACCAAGAGCAAAATCAACGGCAGCACCACGCGCAGAATGAGCGAGTAGGGCGGGACGATCGCAGCAAACCCCACTAAAAGCGCGCTAAAACTGAGTTGGTGTGGCTCGTTTCAATCGTCCCTCTTCTTCCGGTTTCATTCATCCTCTTCCCCAGCAATAAATTGCTGGGCTATTCTCAGGTGCCCCTCAGGGGCAGGGTCTCGCCCCAAGTCAGCCTGCCCCAAACCGATGGGTGGTGTGAACGGGTGATTGCTGCTATAATGCGGCCTTTTCCCCGTTCCAAAATCCATTCCCCCTCGCTCCCATGCTCGACCGCAAATTCATTGTCGATAACGTCGAACTCGTCAAGCAGAATTGTAAGAACCGCAACGCCCCGGCCGATGTCGATCGGTTCGTCGCGCTCGAAGAACAGCGGCGGACGTTGCAGTCGCAGTTGGACGAGGCGAATCGCAAGGCCAATGAGACAGCCCGTTCGATCGGCAAGGCCCCGCCGGAAAATCGCGAGGTGCTAAAGGAGGAGGGCCGCCGCATCCGCGACGAGGCCGCACAGATTCAGCAAAAGCTCGACCAGATCACGTCCGAATCGGATACGATCGTGCGGACGATTCCCAATCTCTCGCATGCCGCCGCCCCGGTGGGAGTTGACGACAAGGCGAACCTGGAACTGTTCCGCGGCAAGACGCCGATTCCGCAGTTCGATTTCAAACCGCTGGATCACGTCGAGCTGGCGGAGAAACTTGATTTGATCGACTTTGAAGGCGGGGCGCGTGTCGCAGGGCACGGATTCTATTTCCTGAAAAACGACGTCGTACTGCTCGATCTAGCCTTGCAGCGCTACGTATTAAACGTGCTCCTCAAAGAAGGCTTCACGCCCATGACCACGCCCGACCTGGCACGCAATGATGTGCTCCAGGGGATCGGCTTCATTCCCCGCGGACCGGAGACGCAGATTTATAGCATCGAGGGTAGCGATCTGAGTTTGGTGGCGACGGCCGAGATTACGCTCGGCGGGCTATTTTCCGGTCAGACGGTCGATGCGGAAGACCTGCCGCTAAAACTCTGCGGCATAAGCCACTGCTTCCGCACGGAGGCCGGGGCTGCCGGCCGGGCCTCGCGAGGGCTGTATCGCGTTCACCAGTTCACCAAGATCGAAATGTTCGCCTACACGCTTCCCAGCGAAAGCGACAACATGCTCGAATACCTGCGGGACATGGAATGTCGCATCTTCGACGGTCTGGGCGTGCCGTATCGAGTGGTCGATACAGCGACCGGCGACCTCGGCGGGCCAGCCTATCGCAAGTTCGACCTTGAGGCATGGATGCCCGGCCGAGGAGATTTTGGCGAGGTCACCAGCACTTCAAACTGCACCGACTATCAGTCGCGGCGGCTGAATATCCGCTATCGCGTCAAGGGCGAAAAAGGGACGCGACTGGTCCACACACTCAACGGCACCGCGATTGCCCTCAGTCGCGGCCTGATCGCCGTGATGGAGAACTACCAGCAGGCCGACGGGTCGATCGTCGTGCCAGAGGTTCTGCGGGCGTGGATGGGGAAGGATCGCATCGAAGGGAAGAAGTAGACGGGTTTGAAATCAAACGCCGTTCAATACCTTCGCTGCCTCGTCACACAGCCGCTGGGCCTCCGCGGCTGTTGGTGCTTCGGCAATGGCGCGGACGATCGGCTCGGTGTTGCTGCCGCGGACTAGCAGCCATTGGCCGGGCCAATCCAATCGCAATCCATCGAGAGTGTCCGCGGTCGCGTCGCGAAAATGCGATATTAGGGCATTCAATCCCGCAGGAATCTTTTCCTTCGCCAGCGCGATCTTGATCTTCACGATCTCGTAGCGGGGCAGGGCATCGGCCATCGCCCCGATGGGCAGTTTTTGCTCGGCCATCGCGTCCAACAGCAACGCCATGCCAACGAAACTGTCGCGTACCAGACCCACACGAGGATGAATCGGCCCGCCGTTCCCCTCGCCGCCGAAGATCGCCTTGTTGGCAAGCATGGCATCGACGACATTGGCCTCTCCCACGGCGGATCGGAAGAAAGGGACTCCGGCCCGTTCAGCCAGATCTTGCGTCATTCGGCTGCTGGAACAATTGGTGACGATCGAACCTTGAGCGTGTCGGAGAACATGCTCCGCACACAAGGCCACCGTATATTCCTCGCCGATATAGCGACCTGTGGCGTCGATAACGGCCAAACGGTCGGCATCCGGATCCTGGCAAAAGCCGATATCGACCCTGGCAGCGGTCACGGCCGAGCAGACGCCGGCAAGGTTCTCGGCCGTCGGCTCAGGCGTATGGGCGAATTTGCCGTTAGTCTCTTCGCCAAGGATCGTCACGGTGCAACCGAGTTCCTCCAGCAGACGCCGTCCCAGTGGGCCGCCGGCACCGTGATTGGCGTCCAACAGCACACGGAAACGTCTCTTGCGTATCCGCTCCGGTTGGACCGTCGCCAGGACCAGTGCCAGGTGTGCAGATTGCGTGTCGATGAGCAATTCGCCGGTTCCCAGACATTCGTGCGTAACCCAGGCGGGTTGGCCGGAGAGGTATTGCTGCAAGACCATTTCGCCCAGCCCGGCCGGAATGACGCGCCCTTCGGCGGAAAACAGCTTCAGACCGTTATAGGGCGAAGGGTTGTGGCTGGCCGTAATCTGAATTCCACCGGCCGCGCCAAGATGCCGCACGAGTACGCCCGTCGTCGGCGTGGCTGCGATGCCGATGTTAATGGTTGATCGCCCTACGGCTTCCAGCCCGGCGTTGATCGCCCCGGCGAGCATTCTGCCCGAGGGACGGCTATCGCGGGCCAGGATGATCGGTCCCGGCGGTGCCACCGCGGCAAAGGCCGCAGCATAACGGATGGCAACCTCCGGAGTAAGGGTTTCACCCACGATACCCCGCAGGCCGGAAACGCTGATGATGAGTTCGGTCATGGCAATCACAGGCTGCGAGGAACTGGATGATCAAATTGTAAATTCGCATTATAGTATGCGATTAACGATGAATCAACAGGCGACGTTTTTGTGACGACGTTTTTGTGATATACAATTTCCCCGCTTTCCCCCTCCTTCGCTATTTCGTACAATGGCTCCCATCATGAATACTCAAGAAGCACTACAACAACTAGACGTGGCGGCGGCGGGTAAGCTCTCGCGGGTGGCCGTGGAGAACATTCGCATTTGGCTCACCGCCCCCTATCTTGCCGAATACGCACCAGCGGTGGCCGAGCAGATCGCCGCCGGAAAGTGGCAGGAACTGGACGACGTATTCTGGACGACCATTCCTTTCGGCACCGGCGGCCGCCGCGGCAGGCTGTGCCCTATCGGCACCAACGCCATCAACGATCGCACGATCGGCGAAAGTGCTCAGGGGCTGGCTGATTACGTTCGCGAAGTTGTCGGCAATAAGCCGCTCGCCTGCGCTATCGCCTACGATACGCGGCATCGCTCGCGAGATTTTTCCGAACTTTGTGCCCAGATCATGGCTGCCGCGGGCTTTAAGGTATGGTTCCTCGACGGTTACCGCAGCACGCCAGAGGCATCCTTCGCCATTCGATACAAAAATTGCGATTGCGGCATCATGATCACCGCCAGCCACAATCCACCCACCGACAACGCCCTGAAGGTCTATTGGTCGACCGGCGGCCAGTTGCTTCCGCCGCACGACCAGAATGTGATCGATCGGGTCTACCGCGTCAAAGAAATCGTGCGGATTCCGTGGGAAGCGGGGTTGGCCTCGGGCCAGATCGAGTATTGCCAGGAAGAGGTCGATGCGGCGTTCGTCGCGGCGGTCATGCGGCAGAGCACGCCCGGACCGCGCGACCTGAAAATCATCTACTCACCCCTGCACGGCGTGGGTACGTCGGCTGTTTGCCCGGTGCTGGATGCGGCCGGATTCAAGGAAGTGGAGATATTCGGCCCACATGCGGCTCCTGATCCCGATTTCACCAATGTTCCAGGCCATGTGGCCAATCCGGAGAACGCCGTTGTTTTCGACGCCATGATCATCCGCGGCAAGCAGATTGGCACGGACTTGATCCTGGCCACCGACCCCGACTGTGATCGGTTGGGCTGCGCCACCCGGCTGACCCCTGCTGCCGATGCTGCCTGGGGAACTCTTACCGGCAACCAGATCGGCTCGCTGCTCACGGATTCGTTACTTGCCGCTCGAAAAGCGGCGGGTACGCTTCATCCCGGATTGTACGTCGTCAAGACGCTGGTCACGACCGAGTTGATGCGACGGATTGCCGACGATTACGGAGTGCAGACGGCCGGCAATTTGCTTGTGGGCTTCAAATACATCGGCGGCGAGATGGATTTCCGCGGGCCGAAGGATTTTGTCTTCGGTGCCGAGGAATCATACGGTTTCCTGGCTGGCGACCACGTTCGCGACAAGGACGCCGCGGTGGCCTCACTCTTGCTGGCCGAGTTGGCCGCGCGGTTGAAGGCCCAGGGCAAGACTTTGCACCAGCAACTCGACGAACTGTTCGTTCGCTACGGGTGCCATAGTGAGAGCCAGATCAACGTGCAGATGCCGGGCGAGCAGGGCATGGACGCGATGAAGACGCTGATGGCCAACTTCCGATCCCATCCGCCACTGGAACTGGGCGGATTGAAGCTAGCCCGGGTGCGCGACTATCTCAGTGACACACTAACCGTCCCCAGCGGCAAGCCGGAACCGCTGGGTGGACCCAAAGGCGATATGGTGATCCTCGACTTGGCATCTGCCGGGAATTATGTGGCCGTGCGTCCCTCCGGTACGGAGCCGAAGGTGAAGTTTTACATGTTCGCTTACGACCCGCCGGCGGCATCTGCTGATCTCCCTGCGATCAAGGCAGCGCAGGCAGTCCGGATGAAGGCTTTTGGCACCGATCTGCGGAAGTTCTCGGGGGTGTAGGATTAGAGAATTCCTTATTTCGCGAGCATTTTCGCGACATTCCGGCCGGCAGTTGGAGGCGGCAACGGACGGCCGTCGCACCGCGCAAGCTCAATCCATTCATCGACGATCTGGCACAGTTCCCGGTAGACTTCGGATTCGTCGGTGCCGTGGCAGCATGGCCCGATGATTCCGGGACATTCGCCAACGAATGCATGATCTTCCTCGGACCATTCCACGATTTTCACATAGTGGGCACTATCGGTCATTGCTGCGACTCCTCAATCGCGTCCCTAGCTTCGCGTTCCTGGTAGGGCTTGGCATCATCACCCGGTTGACCAGAAATTGTGACTCGGGCACCTGTCAAATGCTCGTAATTGCGGTGACTCCCCTTGCCGCCGCGATTGGCAAAGTTCGCCCTCTCTAAGTCTCGGATCAACTCACGAATCTTACGTGGCATTGGATTAACACTCGCGAGTGATCCAACAAGCAGACATTCAGTCCAGTTAATTATGACGAAACATCTGTGACTGGCAAGGCCACACAGGGGCGCCCTCGCTCGCTGCGTTATACTCCCCTTGCCGCCGCGATTGTCCGATTACCTACAACCCGAAGCGCAAGCGAGGT
>JANXQG010000087.1 GCA_025356915.1 Planctomycetota bacterium
CGATCATTGGCGGTCCGGGCAAGAATCTAATGATCGCCGGCACGGGCAATTGCAGTCTCTACGCCAAGGGTCGGGAGAATATGATCTTCGGAGGTACGACAAACTTCGACACCAACGAACAGGCCCTGATCAATCTGCTCAATCAAGGGTCGCAATTCATGTACAGCGCTAGCTACCGCCGCGCTGTGGCCGCGGCCGCCGCAAATCCGAAGCTGCGGTCAAGTCTCCTCACCTTCACGGATAATGGTGCCCGCAACACGATTTTCGGCAGCGGCGGCAGCAACTGGTTCCTGCCTGGAAAGAACGGCACGTTGAAACGATAATCCTTATCGGAAAGTCTAACCCCGACTGGCCGCCTTTTCTGGCTGCTTGCGTTCCGTAATATCGTGCATCGCCACTACCGCGCCGGTCTTTTGCCCGGCGGTGTCATACAAGGGTTGCCCGCTGGCCAATATAGTCCGTGCAGGTCCATTTTTTGGTACAATTACCATTTCCACGTTGTGGAGATGCTCGCCTTGCAGTGCGCGAAACAGCGGAACCTCTTCGGTCCGCATCCGCGTTTTCCCATCCGGCAAGTAAAGGTCGTAGTGATCTGCCCACTGTTCGGCGAGAAGAGGCTCTTGCGGAAGTCCGTGAAACTCACGTGTCGCGCGATTAAACAGCGTCAGAACGCCGTTTGCGTCGCAAGCAACGATGCCTGCTTCGATACTGGCAAGCACCGCTTCCAGAAACTGCCGCTGACTTTGCAATGTTTCTTCGACTTGCTTGCGCTCCGTGATGTCGCGGCTGATCCCCACGAGTCCAACAACGGTTCCTCGACTGTCTTTGAGGGGCACTTTCGTGGTCAACACGGTCCTCCGATCACCTTGCCGATCCAGATGGGGTTCATCTTTATTGACCAGGGGCTTCCCGGATCGCATGATTTCTTGCTCGTCGCGAAAATACTCCGCAGCCACTTCCACCGGGTAGAAATCGTAATCGGTCTTGCCCAAGAGATCGCTTGGTGTTGTTGCACCCGTGATCCGTGCGGCGGCGAGATTTACTGCCACAAATCGGCCTTGAGTGTCCTTGACGTAGATAGGATCCGGCAAATTGTCGATCAGCGTGCGGAGTAGATTGCGCTCCTCTTGGATCGCCTCCTCCGCCCGCTTGCGATCCGTGATGTCCGCGATGGCGGTCTTGCAGAAGATCCCCTCGTGTTCCATCGCCTTAACCGGAACCGTGCGGAGTTGCACAACGACCAAACGGCCGTCTTTGGCGATCAAGCCCAACTCGGAAGTCACCTCCTGCTGTTCACTGCAACACTTCTGGAGGTGCTCCAAGAAAGCGGCTCGGTCCAGCGCGAGGACGTAATCTGCAAGCGGGTAGCCCACCAGTTCCGCAACTTCGCCACCCAGGAGCCTCGCACCCGCGAGATTGATTTCCTGGATGTACCCCTCCTCGTCCAAGGTGACATAGCCTAGTGGGGCGAAGTCGTAAAGGTCAACATAGCGGTCACGGTAGGTTTCCAGTTGCTTTTGGATGTCTCGTTGTTCACGAATCTTTGCTTCCAGTTCTCTCCGCCACACAAGGAATTCCGCCGCCATTTGCCGGACCTCCTCGGGCTGGGGAGATTGGGGATTGCCGACATATTTGCTTAGCAGTTGATCGACTTGCTTGCCAAGATGTGGATTATCCGGGGGTTCGACCTTCCTCGGGTCGTTCATGGGTCATGTCCTTTGCAGCTTTTTACAACGGATCGGCTCAAGATATAGTATACGCCGCACTAGCTAGTGACAACGCTCCCGTCGGCCTCGATCATAACGTGGCAAACTGCTGTCACTGCTATTTAGGGACACAACGCCGTTGGCGTAGAAGGTTTCGTGGATGCCGTTTCCCAGGGTAGCCGCTGCGAGGCAACCCTGGGCTAGGGGACAGAACACCGTTGGCGTAGGGAATGAATGGGCACGAGTTCCCAGGGCTTCGTGGCACCAGACACATTGTGAGGTGGGACTGCGTCCCACCCTATCCTGCACCCAGAAGGGCCGCATATTCCGCACATTCGGTCTTTCCGTCACCCTTTAGACCGCGGCACAACTGAGCTAGTCTGCGCCGTTTATTCCACAATTGCTCAACGCCGTTCGTGTCCTATACTTGCTCAGCATTCTAACGCATTCCCCAAACGCATGACGACTTGGAACGTAACGTGAGAATAGCCTCGTTTCTGACAAAGCTTTCTATATTTCGAGCCGATCCGGAAATTACATCGCGGAGGCCGCGAGGTTGGATTGTAGGCTGGCCGGTGCTGATCTTTTTGCTCTTGGTGGCTGGTATCGGGACCGTCGGCTATCGCTTTTTCAGACATAACGTCGCCGTGTCTCGTGAGAGCGCGAGGGACTCGCTGACGACCATCGCCAACCTGAAGGTACGGAACATTGTTGATTGGCGCGAAGAACGGCTCAGCGATTCGCAGACGGTCATGTGCGACCTGTTTTTGGGCCAGCAGGTGCGAAAGTTCCTGAACGACGCGCCACCCGCCACCGCGCCACCCGGGTTGCTGGCCAGGCTTTGCTCAATACAGAAACACAACCAGGGCCTGCGCGCCATCTTGATCGACCCGCAAATGAATGTCCGGCTGGCCTCTCCCGCGGACAAGGTCTACTTCGGTCCCATCGCGCAAACATTGGCTAAGGAAGCCCTGCGATCCAATCGCATTGTCATGTCCGATCTGCACCGTAACCGCTTCACGGGCGAAATCCATCTCGACCTCGTAATCCCCCTTAACGATCGCCTTGCTTCGCCGGGAGCCGGTTCGCCGCCGCTCGGTTTGATCGTCATTGCGGTTGACCCGGAGAAGTTCCTCTATCCCCAGATCCAGAACTGGCCAACGCCGAGTCCCACGGGCGAAACCTTGCTGGTCCGACGGGAAGGCGACGAGGTAGTCTACTTGAATGAGTTGCGCCACCAGAAGGGGACCGCATTGACTTTGAGGATACCGATCGACAAAACGGACACCCCTGCCGTTCGGGCGGTGCTCGGGCATGAAGGAGTCTTTACAGGCGTCGATTATCGCAACAAGCCCGTATTGTGCGCGGTGCGCAGCATTCCAGACACGCCTTGGTTTGTCTTGGCCAAGGTGGACCAGGACGAAATCTATGCCACCATGCGAGAACAGGCGTTGGCGACGGGGGCCTTCACGCTGGGTTTCATTCTGCTGGCCGCTCTCGGATTGGGTCTCATCGTTCGCAGGCGAGAGTCCCGATGGATGCGAAGCCAACTGAACATGGAACTGGAGCACCGGCTCATTCTTGACTCCACCGACGAGGGAATTCTTGGGTTGGATTCAGAAGGAAGGCACGTCTTCGTGAATCCCGCGGCATGTCGAATGCTCGGTTATCGGCCCGAGGAATTGATCGGCAAGCTTAGCCACGCCATTTGGCATTACAAGAAAGCGGATGGCACCACTTACCCGCGTGAAGAGTGTCAAGTTCTTGCGACAGCACAAGACGGAATAGTGCGTCACTCCGATCGAGAGGTGTTTTGGAAAAAAGACGGAACGAGTTTTCCGGTGGAATACAACTCCGCGCCGAGCTTGGAGAAAGATCGGTCCGTTGCCGTAGTCCTACTCTTTCGTGACATCACCGAACGCAGGCAGGCGGAAGATGCTTTGAGGCAAAGCGAAGCCCGCACGCGGGCTATTACCGATTCTGCTCAAGATGCCATCCTCATGATGGATCCCCGAGGCTTAATCTCCTATTGGAATCCTGCTGCCGAGTCGATTTTTGGCTACCGTAACGAAGAAGCGATCGGAAAAAACCTCCATAATCTACTAGTGCCCGAACGATATCTCGCATCTCATCATGCGGCATTTCCTGCGTTCGGGCACACGGGACAGGGCAACGCGGTCGGCAAGACGGTCGAACTGGAAGCACGGCGAAAGGATGGCCGAGAGATCAGCGTTGCCTTGTCGCTGTCGGCGGTCTCGCTGAACGGTACGTGGCACTCCGTGGGCATTCTTCGCGACATCACCGAGCAGAAGCTGGTCAAGTCGCAGTTAGAGCAATATTCCGCCGCCTTGGAGTCCAATAACCAAGCCCTCGAAGAGTTTAATCAGATCGCCGAATCGGCAACTCGTGCCAAGAGCGAATTTCTAGCCAACATGAGCCACGAAATCCGCACGCCGATGACGGCCATCTTGGGCTATGCGGAGTTGCTGCTTGACGAGGAAGGCATTGAGAAGGAACCCCCGCATCGTCGCGAAGCGTTTGAAACCATCCATCGCAACGGCAAGCACCTCTTGGGATTGATCAACGACATCCTCGATCTGTCGAAGGTGGAAGCCGGGAAGATGGAGATCGAGCCGGTCCGCTGTTCGCCTTGCGAGCTGCTGGCCGACATTGTCTCGCTGATGCGAGTCCGCGCAACCGCCAAACAGTTAGGGCTGGAGATGCAGCAGGTCGGCCCCCTGCCCGAGACCATACTCACCGACCCGTTGCGACTCCGCCAGGTACTGGTCAACCTGGTGGGCAATGCCATCAAGTTCACCGATCGAGGCGAAGTCCGCATTACCGCCCGACTGACATGTGGCGCGGCCGTACCGGCTGCAAGGGCAGGCGAGACGCCTTCACCACAAGCTCTTCTTCGTTTTGACATCACCGACACAGGCATTGAGCCAGACATAAGGAAAACGGTCTCTAAAGTCACCGCTAAGCGGCTGGCGAATTACATCATGCATGAAGGGGATGTCGTGATCGGCCGCCGGGGCGAAATGGGGCGGTGCGCATTGGTGACCAATGTCGAGGATGGCTGGCTGTGTGGTACCGGCAGCTTTTGCATCAAACCTTCTGATCGGTGCGACATGGGCTATTTAGTCCGCTATCTGCGTTCGGAAGGATGCCGAAAGCAGTTAGAGGCTTTGTCAGGAGGTGCGGTGATGCCAAACCTGAGCAACACGGCGCTAGGTGACCTTTTGATGTTCCTACCCTCGCCTTGGGAACAGGAAAAAATCGTAGGCGAAATCGACACACTCCACGAACAAACCCAACACCTCACCCACCTCTACACCCAAAAACTCGCCGCACTGGATTCATTGAAAAAATCCCTCCTACACCAAGCCTTCACCGGGGAACTGTGAGAAAGATCAGCGCAACGTCGGCTGCTTCCCCCGGGAA
>JANXQG010000226.1 GCA_025356915.1 Planctomycetota bacterium
CCAAAACCCAGTACTCGTGGGGCTCGATCCCCGGGCCGATATGCTTCCCCCGGGCATGTTGGCCGCTTGTGACACGGCGCAGCCGGAGAAAATCGCCGCGGCCTATGAGCAGTTCTGCCGTGAAATCATCGACGTCATCGCACGCCGAGTGCCCGCCGTGAAGCCACAGGCGGCCTTCTTCGAGGAACTGGGGCCAACTGGCATGGTGGCACTGGCGAGGACCATTCGCTATGCGCAAGAACAAGGGCTGATAGTGATTCTTGACGGCAAACGCAACGACATTGGCTCGACCGCTTTGGCCTACGCCCGCGGCTTCCTGGGACGCAAAAGTCCCTGGGGCGCCGATGCGCTGACGGTCAGTCCCTATTTGGGCGATGACAGCCTACAGCCGTTCGTCGAGGTAGCAGCAGAGCAAATGGCTGGATTGTTTGTCTTGGTAAAAACATCCAACCCTGGTGGGCGGATGATCCAGGATCTGGTGGCTGACGGCAAGCCGATCTATCGGCACGTGGCCGAACTCGTTGAGCGCATGGCCGTGACGACCGAGGGCGACAACAAATATGGGGCGGTGGGAGCCGTCGTGGGCGCGACCTATCCCCAGCAACTAGCTGAGCTGCGAGCGTTCATGCCGCATACGTGGTTCCTCGTGCCGGGTTTTGGCAGCCAAGGCGGGACGGCGGCCGATGTGGCGGCGGCCTTTGATTCGCAAGGCAGGGGGGCGATCATCAATAATTCTCGCGGAATCATCTTCGCCCACTCGCTCCAGCCGTACCAAGACCGATTCGGCGCGGCACGATGGCAAGAAGCCGTGGAGGCCGCGACGAATGATATGATCGAGCAGCTCCGAGTGGAAACGCCCGCAGGGAAATTGGTCTGAAATGATTTGATTCTACTATTCGTCCTCGGCGAGCAGCCAGGGCTGAAGAGTCGGCGTAAATTCGCAAAGTTCTTCAGGGTGAAAGAAGATCTGCATTTCGCGTTGGGCGGCCTCGGGGCCGTCGGAGGCGTGAACGAGATTCATCTGCCGGCTCATGCCATGATCGCCGCGGATCGTGCCTTGAGCGGCGTTGCGGCTGTTGGTGGCGCCTACCATCTCGCGGACCACTCGGATTGCCTCCGGGCCTTCGACGATCAGGGCGACGATTGGGCCTGCCGTGATGAAGGCTTCCAGACTGGGATACCAGCCCTTGGCGACATGTTCGGCATAGTGGCGTTTGGCCAGTTCGGGCGTCACTCGCATCATTTTCATGGCGATGAGGTTCAGCCCTTTTTCTTCAAAGCGAGCGATGACCCGGCCGGCCAGTCGGCGTTGCACGCAGTCGGGTTTCAGTAAGATGAGTGTTCGTTCCACGATGATCGTTCCTCGACGGATGACGTGATCTTTCGAGTTTGAGCTGAGATTTTACTGCATGCGGCCGTGCTAGACAAGCCAACGCCCTTAGGGAATCTTTAATCGTCGTCCGGCGAGCAATTGATCTTTGGGGTAAAGCGTACCCCGCCAGAGGATTCCGCCGCGACGATATCCAAGCCAACCGCTCCGCAGCATGATGCCAGCCGAAACGATGGCCGCAAGCGGAAAAAACATCGCGGGCAGCAGGCGGCTTTTCGACCAACGGGCCAGCATCACGGAACTACCGACCGCAGCAGCAAGCATGGCCGCGCCCGACCAGAGAAGTCCGGGAATCGGCCTGACCGATTGGAATCCTATCCCAGACGCGGCGAGTGCCACCAGCGGCGCACACTCCATGGCCACGAGTACCAAGCCGAGCATCAGCATGCGGACCAGGCTGCAACGGGCGGCCGAGGCGTAGGCCTTCTCCGCGCCGCGGGCCATGTCGCGCAAAGTTTGATACCAATACAGCCCAAGCAGACTGTGGGCGTTGACCAGGCACGAACTGGCTCCAGACTCCTTGAGCATCATGCCCAGGCCAGCGTCGTCGCCCACTTCCATCCGCAACCAGGAGAATCCCGCGGTGTTCTGAAGTGCTTCGCGACGGACAAGATTGAATGCCCCGATGCCAATGAAAGCGTCGGACTTCGGATCGGCGATGGCCCAAAGCCGCATGGCGACCGAGAACGTGCGAAAAAATAGTGCCACGTTGGCATCGACCAGCAGTGAGCTTGGCCAGAGATCGGGCACGGCGGCCAAATGGTCGATCGAGTGATGCTCGGCGTAGGCGATCGCGCGACGGAGCGCGCCCGGAGCCATGTGGACGTCGGCATCGGTGAATAGCAGCCACGAACCGTTGGCCTTCGCCGTGCCCAAGGCCAGGGCATGAACCTTGCCCAGCCAGCCTTCGGGGAGTAGTTCGACATGAATCGCAAGGATCCGCCGATCGGCTTGGGCCATGCGGTCAACGATGGCCGCCGTGCCGTCGGTGGAACGATCGTCGATAAGGATGATTTCCAGCTCGGGATAGTCTTGTTCCAGGACTGAGCACAAGGCCGCTTCTAGCGCGGGGGCCTCATTGCATGCCGGAATGACAATCGAGAGCTTGGGCCAAGCTAGCGGCGAAGGCACGTCGGACCGCGCAAGCAACGGCACCCTACAAACAACGCGCACCGTGCCGACGAACATCCATAGCCAATAGACGCAGCCGATGAATGCGTAAGCGATGAGAATGCCGTAGAGAGTCATCTCATCTCCTGCCCCTCTCCCAAAGAGAGAAGGGAGTTTCCGGATAGCCTTTTATTCTTTGGCGTCTCGCTCTTTTTTTGGCCCCGTCTTCGCGGGATCAACGGCAGGCGCATCAGGCTCTACAGGATCGAGAGTCAGGAGCACACGCTGAGCGACCGGCGGCGTCGGAATTGGCATGTCGCTGGAGTCCGGCGCGGCGGCCGATGGCGTCTCGGATGATTTTGCGGGATCTGCCGATTTCCCCGTGGATGTCGACGGAGCAGCGGTGGGACGGGCACCGGAGGAACTCCCTTTTTTATCGGGCGACGAGTTCTTATCGGGTGCGGGGGAACACCCCATCGTTACAGCCAGCACTCCGGCAAAAATCGTGGCGGAGTAACGGAAAGACCAAGAGAAATATGACCGCATACGGTGTTTCCTTTGTAAACGCGAAGGGGTCAGGTCCATGTTTTCGGGCAAGGATCTCGGGTGAATTCCATACGTTTTCGCCGAAAAATGGACCAGACCCCGGACTTTCTCAGCAGACTCTGCATTCAGGATGGCATCCCAGGCCGTGGATGTCAACTAGGACGTGGCCAGATTGGCTCGGAAAGGCCGGTTTTCATGGCCGCCCAGCCGGTATGAACGGTGCGTTCGTTAAAGTTGCCGCGGATTGGTTCATTAAATTGTAGGGTGCGTGGAGCGAACCCCCCAGGGAAATGGTGGGTTACGCACGGAATCCAACGAACGGCAACCTTCCACCCCGGTTTAGACCGGTTCGCGCAACGCACCATTGCGATTGAGTTTCCGTGCCCCATCCACCCTACGATGAATAATCCGGGTTAGCCCGGATAACACAATCCGCTAGCCAAAAGATGACCGGATGCTATTTTGTAGATGTTCTGTTGTGAGTGGTCTAACGAAAAAGGTTGAATATGCGTGTATTTCCGTTGGCGGCGGGTGTGATGGTAGGTCTTTGTTCCGGGATCTTGGCGGCAAGGTGCAGTACGTCAGGATTCAGAGCGAGAAGGGGCGGGACTGCATCATCGTTAACCCATGGCCGGGAAAAGCCGTCATCGTCTACCGCGACGGAAAGAAGGTCGACGTGCTGAAGGGTGACCGCTTCACGCTGAAGTCCAAGGCAGGCGAGACGATTACGCTGGGCATGGAAGGCGGCTAGCCAAACCAACTATTCCACCGCCGGCTCTGGTTCCTTTCGCTCGATCGCCCCGGGTATTTGCACTTCAAACACCGAGCCGGGGCCCGGCTCGGTATCGCGGACGCGGATGCGGGCCTTCAGTCGCCGGGCGATATTGCGGACGATGTAAAGCCCCAGGCCGGTCCCGGGCTGTTCGCGTTCCAGTTCCAGTCCCAGGCGTTCAAAGCGGCAGAAGATCTGGCGGCGAAATCGGCTGGGAATGCCGCGGCCATTGTCGCTGACGCGGATAATCGCCTTACCATCGGCAGTCCGTCGCAGATGGATGCCCACGCGCGGCTCGCTGCCGGAGTACTTCACGGCATTATCGATCAGATTGCGGAAGAGGATGTCCAGATCGACTCGCCACGCCCGAATCATGCACGGCTGAAGCTCAAACTGAAAAATCTCCGGCGCAATGCGATAGTGCATGCCGACGGTTCTGGCGCAATCGCGCAGCAGTACGTCGAGGAAGACGTCCTCGCGGTCGGCGTCGATCCGCCCCTGCTCTAGCCGGCCGGCATCGAGCAACTGGTTGATCAGTCGCTCGAGCCGATCGAGATCCTCGACCATGCAGCGGTAGAAGTGGCCGCGCTCTTCCTCGCTCACCTGGCGGCGATTGAGTGTTTGCAGATAGAGTTTCATGGATGCGATCGGCGACTTCAACTCATGGGTCACGCTATCGATGAAGTTCGATTGCCGCCGGTTGAGATTGATCGCTTTGATCGTGAGCACCAGGTAGATGATCGTCCCGGCCAACAGCAGACCGATGAAGGTTGTGCCGATCGACAGCAAAGCCCAGTAGACCCCCGCCATCTGGTCGTCTTTCCACGCCCCGACAACATTCAATAGCACCCAACCGATCGTGAGAACGACCAGGATCAGAATCATCACAATTGCCAGGACGATCGGCAAACTCAACGAACGACGTGCAGCCATGGTAAGCTCTCGTAGCGTAGGCGTCTCGCCTGCGTAGCGGTTTTGAAACAGCTTCTCGGGTAAACACGGAGCGGCCCGTCCCCCAACGCGAAGCATAGCAGAGAACATCGCGGGTCGTCAAGCAGCCTTGCTTAGGTTGTCTGATATCTCCTGCCATGCTATGCTCACCGTGGATCGAGTTCTTTCCCCCTACACAGCCCATGTCCGATCGCTACTTCGTTGAATCGCCCGTCACTTCCGACCGCGCCGTCCTCGCTGGTGCCGAGGCCCATCATCTGCTGCACGTGATGCGTGCCAAGGTGGGAACTCGCGTCACGCTCTTTGATGGCTCGGGCTGGCAGTTCGATGCCGTCGTCCAACGGACCCATCGCAGCGAAGTCGAACTGGCAATTGTCGGCCGCCAGGAAGTTAACCGCGAGGCACCGATTGCCGTAACCCTGGGCGTGGCACTGCCTAAAGGAGATCGGCAAAAATGGCTCGTCGAGAAGGTGGTCGAGCTGGGCGTTGCGCGACTTGTGCCGCTGGAAACCGAGCGTGGCGTGGCTCAGCCTGTGGAAAATGTCTTGGAACGGTTGCGCCGCGGGGTCGTCGAGGCTTCCAAGCAATGTGGGCGGAATCAGTTGATGGAGATTGCCGAGCCGAAGTCGTGGCAGGCGTTTCTCTTGGAAAACGAGGCGGTGGCGTGTCGGTGGATAGCGCATCCGTCAGATAAACCGAGTGATGGGACTCATTTCACTCGACAAACCCTACTTGCGGCTATGCCAAAAACCATAAACGGGGTCGCCACGCTCGCCGTTGGGCCGGAGGGCGGGTTCACGGATGGGGAAGTCGCGCTGGCCATCGCTCAGGGATGGCGGCCGGTGGACTTAGGCTCACGAATCCTCCGCGTCGAGACCGCTGCCATGGCACTGGTGGCACGCGTGATTGGCGAAGGGGCGTGACGGCAAGTTTTCTCGCTGTTTCGCAACCTATACTTGCGAGAAGAACTGCTTTCACTTGGGATACGGCCTTGACTCTCTTAATTGTCATTATCGGGTTACTAAACATCGGCCTGGGATTCGGCCTGGCCATGTATTATGGCTATGGGCCGCCCGGTTTGGAGGAAATCTTCGAGGCAATTGGGCCGATGCCGCCGGGGGTGCCGAGTGCCCAATCGCTCGTTTCTGGGGGGATTGTCGCGTCGGAGTCAACCGTTCGGCTTAGTGCGAACCTACCCGCCAGCAGTACGATTGATCCACCAGCAGAATCGCTGGCGGAGGAGACCGTTCTCGGTGAAGTGAGAGATCTGGCCACCACGGCCCAATCTGCCCTGGTCAGCGACCAAGTTGAGAGCCGGGAGTGAGATATACCGCTCGCGGTCGAGATTGTCCGATTAAATACTAAACCGAATAAATACTAGTAACAAACAACCTCGCTTGCGCTTCGGGCTAGTGTCCGTTTCGACCGCGAGTGGTAGAACAGCCCTTCAGCGCATAAAAGAACCACCCGTCAGAATATCCAAACGTGACTCGGCCAGAGACCGGCCACAACAGTGATTCTGACATCTTGGCGGGTGGTTGCACAAAAAAACCCGGTGCCGGCCAGTCAGGTATCGGCCAGCATCGGGCTCTCACCGCGGGTTAAACGCCTGACGCCTCGTGCGGTGACCCTGGAGAGACGAGGCCGAGTGAGGCAACTCGCAACCTTGTCCCTCCAATATGAATAGTAGCACTCTCTTTCATTCTGTCAAGGATCGGGTTAAATTTTTTCCACGGCCAGTAGTAGCGTGGGCTCACCCTGCTTTCTAGCTTTCACATCCGCCAACCGCTGCTGGATCAAACCTTC
>JANXQG010000161.1 GCA_025356915.1 Planctomycetota bacterium
GGAGCTTGGAGCTTGGAGCTAACTCCTAACTCCTGTTTTCCGCCTATTCTCCGAAAGGTTTTCTCATGGCCTCAAGTCCGCCGCGAATCGCCGTCTATCCTGGATCATTCGACCCCATTACCTTAGGGCACTTGAATGTCATCGAACGGGCGAGTCAGCTCTTCGATCGGCTGATTGTGGGGGTGGGCATCAACATCGATAAACAGGGCATGTTTGCTGCTGGCGAGCGGGTGGAACTGATCCGCGAGGCGACTTCTCACCTCTCGAACATCGAGATTCGCACCTTCCATGGCCTAGCTGTCGATTTCGTGCGGCAGGAGGGGGCGCGAGTGATGGTTCGTGGCGTGCGGCCGATTACTGACATCGCGGCCGAATTGACCATGATGATGGCCAATCGCCGCTTGGCACCCGATATCGAAACGCTTTTCATGATTGCCGACGGAGAACTGGCCCACGTTTCCAGTTCGCTCATTAAGCAGATTGCCGGGCTAACCTCGGAAGAGGAACTTTTGAGGTTTCTGCCCAAGAACGTGGTGAGGGCGGTGCGGGAGAAGCTGGCGGAATAGGAATTTAGTTTTTCTCCGCCCGCTGGGCTCCGTCTTCGTGACTGAGATACTGCCGCAGGTAGCGAGCCCGCTCGATGTTGCGATCAACACTGCCCAATTCGTTGCCGGTCCGCTTCTGCAAATGGGCCGGTTGAGTGTGGATGAAAAGCTCATTGATGTCGGCGATTTGCAGGTCCGCAATCAGGCCCAGATTGACACCCATGCGGACGCTGGAAAGCAGGTGCATGGTCTCTTCAGAACTGATCGTTTGCGCGGTCCGCAGGATGCCGTAAGCTCGGCTCACGCGGTCGTGCAAATTCTCCTGGCTCTCCTTGATCAAAAACTGCCTGGCCTGCCGTTCATAGTCGATGATTACCGGCACAATGTCGCTGACTTGCTGGACCAGATCATCTTCCTTGCGGCCCAAGGTGATTTGGTTGCTGATCTGGTAGAAATCACCCATCGCCTGCGAGCCTTCGCCGAAGAGACCGCGAACCGCCAAGCTGATCTTTTGCAGACTGCGAAAAACCTTTTCGATCTGCCGCGTAATGACCAGGGCCGGCAGGTGCATCATCACGCTCACCCGCATGCCGGTGCCGACATTCGTGGGGCAGGCCGTTAGGTAGCCTAGCCGTTCGTGAAAGGCATAAGTGACCTTTCGCTCGATGGCATTGTCGATGGCGTTGATTTGTTCCCAGACGCTGTGCAGGTTGAATCCGCTCTGCATGACCTGGATCCGCAGGTGATCTTCTTCATTGATCATGAGGCTGAATTTCTCGGCCTTGTCGATAGCTACGGCACGACGGCCTTGGCCTTCGGCATGCTCGCGGCTGATAAGGTGTCGCTCGACCAGCAGTTGGCGATCAACACCTTGGAGTTCATCGACGGCAATATAGAGCAGATCGGCCGAAACCTGGGAAGCGATGATGCTCTCGCGGAGTATCCGTTCAATTTGCACGCGATCCTGGGGAGTGGCACGGCTGATGAAAGGAAATTCGGCCAAGTTCCGCGCCAGGCGCACCCGGCTACTGATGACGATATCGGCCTCGGGGCCGTTGCCTCGGAGCCACTCGCCGCTGCTTTGGGTTAGTTCTTTGAGTTCCACGGAAAATCCCGCTGAATTCTTGTTCTGCTTCGCACTGGTAGGGTGGGCCGAGCTTGCGAGTCCCACCGTTAGCCGCGCGACGCTGGTTTCACCCGACTACGATGCCTGATCCGTTTCGATACGCCGAATTTGGTCGCGGAGTTCAGTTGCCCGCTCGTATTTCTCGTTTTCGACCGATTCCTTCATTTCTCGCCGCATGCGGATCAATTGCGTCCGCTTTTCGCTGCTACCCGGTGTACAATGGGGTCGCTTGCCGACATGCTCCAACTCGCCGTGAACATTCATAATCAACGGTTCCAGTTGTGGCTGGAAGGCGACATAATCGTGCGGACAGCCGAGGCGGCCCTGGCTGCGGAATTCGTAAAAAGTAATTCCGCATACCGGACAGGCCTGTTGGTCGAGGCGCGCCAGCTCTTCGGCCGTCTGCCCGATGGCCATCTGCTGAACCTGCTGGGCTAATGCCGCTGCCATACCCCCCGCACCAGTGGGTTCACCGCCAGATGAGGAGGTAAGGTATGTCCGGGCATGGTCCTCGCAGAGATGCAGTTCCTGCGGTTTTCCGCCGGTTAGTTCCGTGATGTGAAATGTTGCCGGACGTTCACACTGTTGGCATTTCATAGCATTAGACTCGCTTTCCATCTTTCCGTCACAGTGATTCTAACGATGGAGGAATCAGGAGTCAATCGACCAATTGCAGTCATCTTGCGTTGCGACGCCGGGCAGCCGTTGTTAAACTTAGAATGAGCTGATGGCTGATACCTGACTTACCTAGGAATTCTTGTTCATGCACGCAACACGAACCCAGCCGGAGCTAATCGCTCAGGCCAAATTACCGGATGCGGTCCATTGTCCTGACTTCGAGGCATTTGGTAAGCTAGCCAAGGACGGCATGCTTGTGCCCGTCTATCGACGCCTGATCTGCGACTCGCTGACCCCGGTCAGTGCATTCCACAAGATCGACTCTGGCCGCTGCGCATGCCTCTTTGAGAGCGTTGTGGGTGGTGAAAAGGTCGGGCGTTACAGTTTTCTGGCGGCCGACCCGTTTTTCGAGATCGAGGCCTACGGCTGCCGTGTGACGACGAACTCCCATTCCGGCGTTTCGGCCTCCGGATCACCGCTGCTGGTGACCCGTTCCTATGAATCGGCCGATCCCATGGCCGAGTTGCGCCGTCACGTCGAGGCCCTGCGTTCCGTCCACCTGCCGGAGTTGCCGCCTTTTTGCTCCGGGGCCGTGGGTTATGCGGGTTACGACACGGTTCGCTATTTCGAGCGACTACCCAAGGCCCCCCCCGACGACCGGCAGGTGCCTGACCTAGCCTTTGCCTTCTACGATCGGATGGTGGTTTTTGATAACGTGGCCAAGACGATCGTCGTTGTTGCGATGGCCCGGCTTGATCGGCCCGGGGCGACGATCGAATCGGCATACAACGACGCCTGCGGCCGGGTCGATGCCTTGGTCGAGCAACTGGCCACGCGATCGACCGACTTGGAGCTGGTCGATATCCGGCCGGAAGGCGAAGTGAATCTGGAGTATCGCTCGAACTTCACGCAGCAGCAGTTTGAGAAGGCGGTCGAGAAGTGCGTGGAGTATATTCGCGCCGGCGACATCTTCCAGGTCGTGATCAGTCAGCGGCTGGAAGTTTCGCTGAAATCCCATCCGTTTGAGATCTACCGCACTTTGCGGATCGTTAACCCTAGTCCGTTCATGTTCTATGTTCGCACACCCAGCGTGACATTGGTTGGCAGCTCGCCGGAGGTGATGGTCCGCGTGGTTGATGGCCAAGTGACCGTTCGCCCCTTGGCCGGCACCCGCCGCCGCGGCAAGACGGAAGAAGAAGACCGCAGTCTTTCTCAGGAACTGCTGGCCGATCCCAAGGAGCGGGCGGAACATGTCATGCTCGTCGATCTGGGCCGCAACGACGTTGGCCGGGTTTGCCGCTATCGTAGCGTGGAAGTGAGTGACGTCATGTCCATCGAACGCTACAGCCACGTGATGCACATCACGTCGAATGTCTGCGGCCAGCTCGCTCCCGGAAATGGCGCGTTTGAAGCCTTGCAGGCCTGTCTGCCGGCAGGAACCGTTTCCGGCGCGCCGAAGGTGCGAGCGATGGAGATCATCGACGAGCTGGAGCCGCATCGTCGCGGGCCGTATGCCGGGGCGGTTGGTTATGTTGATTTCAACGGTAATATGGACACCTGTATCGCATTGCGGACGCTCGTCGTGCAGGGCGATAAGGGCTACGTGCAGGCCGGTGCTGGGATTGTGGCCGACAGCGTGCCCGCCAACGAGTGGCTGGAGACGATGAACAAGGCCCGTGGGTTGCTCAAGGCAATCGAGCTAGCGGGGCAGGGGGGCAAATGACGAATTAGGGCGGCGTGGCTCGGTCGGAGACCGGCCACAACAGCCAGGGAAATACTTGCGATGGCAACTTCATAACGCTATGATTCGGTTACTGCGTATTTGGCCTTTCCTCTGAACGTCACGTTTACCCAAGAAACCCACCATGAAAATCTGGACATTTGCTCTGCTGTTTCTGTCTGCCGCCACAACCGGGATCGCCGCGGAGGCCGTGTCGCAAAAACCGCTTAACTCGGCACCGGCACGCAAGTGGGAAATTTACGTCCTCATGCACTCCCACAACGACATCGGCTATACCGACATCCAGCCTAATATCGCCAAGAAGCAGGCAGGTAACGTGCTCCGGGCGTTGGAACTCATTCGCCAGACAAAGGATTATCCCGTTGGGGCGCGGTTCAAGTGGAACTTGGAAGTGCTAGTGCCTTACGAGAACTTTCACGCGATTGCCACTCCCGAGCAGGAGAAACAGTTCGAGCAGGCGGTCCGCGACGGCAATATTGGCATGGAGGCGATGTATGCCAATCTGCTGACCGGTGTTTGCCGCTCGGAAGAGCTGTTCCGGCAGTTCTCGTTTGCCACGGCGGTGGGCCGCCGCTGCGGGGTGAAGGTCGATGCCATGTCGATCAGCGACGTGCCGGGGCTGACCTGGGGCGTCGTGCCGGCACTGGCCCAGAACGGCGTGAAGTACATCTCCAATGGTCCGAATGCAAACTGGGCCAATATGGATGGCGATCGGATTGGATACGTGCGGGTACAATGGGAAAACAATCCGTTTTACTGGCAGTCGCCCTCGGGCCGAGAAAAAGTTCTGTATTGGGGATCGCAGGGCGGTTATTCCATCGGTCACGGCTTCAAATCGATCACGGCTGCGGTGCCGGCCCTCTTGCGCCGCCTCGAGGAAGTGAAATATCCTTACGACATCGTGCAACTCCGCTGGTCCAAGGGCGACAATGGCCCTGCCGATGAAGGCGTGATGAACGCGGTTCGCGAGTGGAACGCCAAACACGCCTATCCACGGCTGATCATTGCTACCACGAGCGAGGCATTCCATGCGTTTGAGAAGCGTTACGGCGACAAGCTCCCAACCTATCGAGGCGATCTCACGCCGTATTGGGAAGACGGGGCGGCGTCCGGCGCGAGGGAAACCGCGCTCAATCGCCATTCGGCCGACCGCTTGCTGCAAGCCGAGACGCTTTGGGCGATGCGGTGTCTGACGGAAGCCTTCCCTGCGGCCGAGTTTGCCGCAGCATGGAAGAACGTGTTTCTCTGGAGCGAGCATACCTGGGGTGCCTTCAATAGCATCAGTCAGCCTGATTTGCCATTCGTCAAGACCCAATGGAAATTCAAACAGGCATACGCTCTGGATGCCGATCGGCAATCGAGGACACTGCTGGAAAGATGCATCCCCAAGCCGAACGCCGAGGCCGGTGCGGTGGACGTGTTCAATACCTCTTCGTGGTCGCGGACTGAATTGGTCGCGCTTTCCAAGGCGACCAAAGGCAGCGGGGTAAAGGACGATCGGGGACAAGCTGTGCCGTCGCAGCGGTTGAGCACGGGTGAACTGGTCTTCTTGGCCCGCGATGTTCCGCCGTTTGCCGCCAGACGGTTCACGATCGACGAGGCTCTGCTACCCGGCGGTTCGGCCAGGGCCGAAGGGCTTGAGTTGAAGACTACTTCGTTGAGCCTGAAGTTGGATGCGACTACCGGTGCAATCGTCAGTCTAAGGCACTCCGGTGTAGCAGCGGAATTAGCCGCGGGTGCGATCAACAGCTACATCTATCTGCCCGGCGGAAACGTCAAGGATGTACGGCCCAACGGGCCGGCGAAAATTGTCGTCAAAGAGAATGGCCCCCTCGTCGTTTCGCTCGTAGTCACATCCGACGCGCCCGGCTGCAAGCGGCTCGTGCGCGAGGTCCGCCTGATCGACGGACTCGACCGCGTCGAGATCATCGACATGGTCGACAAGCTCCCAGTCCGCGCGATTGAGGGCGTCCATTTTGGCTTTGCCTTCAACATTCCGAATCCGGAGGTCCGCATCAACAGTCCCGGTGCCGTGGTGCGGCCGGAAAAGGACCAACTCCCCGGGGCGTGCAAAAACTGGTTCTCGGTCGAGCGCTGGGTCGATGTCTCCAACGACAAGTACGGAGTGACCTGGGTCACGGCCGACGCCCCGCTGATGGAACTTGGCGGCCTGACAGCCAACCTGCCTCGCGGCCAGTCGAATCCCAACGCCTATATGAAAACAATCGAACCTTCGGCGACACTTTACTCCTGGGTGATGAACAATCATTGGCACACGAACTATCGGGCCGATCAGGAGGGCGAGACGACATTCCGCTATTACCTCCGTCCGCACGGGCCGTACGATGCCGTCGCAGCCGCCCGCTTCGGACTAGAGACCAGCCAACCGCTGATCGTGATGTCAGCCGTGGGCGAGAAGCCCGTGGCGTCGCGACTGCGTGTCGAACCGGCCAACGTCTTGGTTAGCGCCTTGAAGCCTAGCGACGACGGCAAGGCGATCATCGTGCGTCTCCATGGCGCGTCGGGCAAAGATGCCGTTGCGAAACTCACTTGGTCCTACCCGGTGCCCAAAACCGTCTGGCTAAGCGATGCCAGCGAGCAACCGCTGGCGACTGCAACAGAGGCCATTGAGGTGCCCGCCTGGGGCATCGTGACGCTGCGAGGGGAATTGCAGTAAGAAATTGTGTTATGCGTGTGCGACTTGAATACGGCCGGAAGGGTTTGGAAGTCGAGTTGCCGGACCAGCATCTGGTAAAATGCCTCGATTATCAGCCGGTTCAACCGATTCAGGATGCGGCCGCTGCGATCCATCGTGCCTTGTCCGAGCCGTGCGGCACCCCGCCTTTGGCCAAACTGGCCCGGGGACGACGCACAGCATGTATTGCCATCTGCGACATCACCCGCCCCGTGCCCAACCGACTGATTCTCGAACCGCTGCTGGCAACCTTGGAGGCCAGCGGGGTTCCCATCGAGGGAATTTTGATCCTCGTCGCTACCGGCTTGCACCGGCCGAGTACCGCGGCAGAAAAGATCGAGATGCTCGGCCCGTCGATTGTCCAGCGGTATCAGGTCGCCGACCACAACGGACACGACCTGACGGCCCACACCTACCTCGGCACGACGCCCTGCGGCGTTCCGGCATGGATCGACTCGCGTTTCGTCGATGCCCAACTCAAAATCACCGTCGGTTTAATCGAGCCGCATTTCATGGCGGGCTTTTCCGGCGGGCGGAAGCTCATCTGTCCTGGACTGGCCGCCCTGGAAACAATCAAAGTCTGGCATGGACCCGCCTTTCTGGAGCACGCTAACGCTCGGGCTGGCTGCCTAGAGGGCAATCCGGTCCACGAAGAGAACACGCGAATTGCCCGCATGGCCGGGTGCGACTTCATCGTCAACGTGGTGGTCGATAACTGTCGTCGGTTGCTTTCCGTCGTGTCTGGCGACATGGAGGCGGCGTTCCATGAGGGCGTCGCTTATACGCGCCGCATAGTGACCGACACCGTGACCGAGCCAGTTGACATCGTGGTGACCAGTTCGGCCGGCTACCCATTGGACTCAACCTTCTATCAGGCGATCAAAGGCATGGTGTCGGCGATGCTGATCATCAAACCGGGCGGAACGATCATCCTTGCCGCAGCCTTGAACGAGGGAATTGGCAGCCGCGACTTCCAGCAACTCTATGACGACCACCCGTCGCTCGATCGGTTCATGGAGCAGATTGTCAGCGGTGAGTATTTTAGAACAGACCAGTGGCAATTAGAAGAGTTTGTTCGCGTGCATCGTCATGCCAGCATCTGCATGGTCAGCGATGGTCTTCCGGCCGATATCCTAAGGCGGATGTTCGTCGATACGGCACCTAGTGTCGAGGCAGCCGTCAGCACTGCCCTGAAGCGGTACGGGCCAGGGGCAAAGATTGCCGCGATTCCGAAAGGGCCGTATCTGCTGGCTGAAATAAAGGAATAAAGAATAGGAATTTTGATTTTTTGAAGTTCTGAGTCTGGCTATACTGCCCGCGGTTGAGATTGTCCCAATCCATACCAGCCCGAAGCGCAAGCGAGGCAACGACTTAGCAACCTCGCTCGCGCTTCGGGTTAGTGTCAGTCTCAACCGCGAGCAGTATCGTGCGTATTGGTAAGACAAGGGGGCCATGCGGGGAGTGCGGCCATGGCTGCACTCCCCGCATGGCTCGATTCTTTGGAAGGATGCGACGAAAGTCCACCATGGGTTACGGACGACAATCGGAGGGAATTGTCAGAATTCCAAGTGCCCCGATTATGGCAAATGTGGGGGCGAAAACCTTTCAGTAATTGTGATTACTATGGGCCGAATAAGCAGCGTCGCAAGCCCGGTGCTTCAGGCTGGCCTTGCATCAGACCTTCGACGCTCAAGTGATAGTCCAGTGCGGGCCATTCGATGCCGTAGCCCGCGCCAATCGGTTGGCAATTGTTCCGCTCGGCCTCGGTCGCGTGCAACAGCGTGGGATAATATGCCAGCGGCACGGTCAGCACGCGGCCATCCATCAGCTCGACGGTCCGGTTGTCGAAGATGTCGGCGTCCACTTAGGTTAGCTTCAGTGGATGGAGCAGGATTGGTGCGTTACGCGAACAGGTTCAAAACAGCGGTAAGTGTCCTCGATGGTTCGACTTCGTGCGCAACCCTCCATTTCCTGGATGTTCGCTTCACGCACCCTACTGGTTATGAATAATCCGGGCTAGACGCTCGCGGGCTCAAGCTTGCGATCGATCCAGTAGTGCTCGACACGCAAGGTGAATTCCCGACAAGGCGGAAGCGTACGGATCTCGACTTTGTCGCTATAGACCGCAAGAACCTCACAGATAACCGACTGCCTATTCCGTCGCTGCGATCCGATAAATGGTGCCACGTTGACTAGCAAATGATCACCCTTGCAAATGTCCATTTTCAAGTCTCCTAGATACAGTCGGCAGCTTCAAACGAACGACATGGGAGCGGCCAATTTGTAAGAACTCCTTCCATTGTATCTATCGAAACGTGGCTGCCTAGCCTGCGGAAAATCACGGAGAGCGAAATCGTGTGATTTTCTGGCCTAAAGCAAACCGAGAAAATGGCGGAAAACCCTTATTTCTTGTCCTTATCGCGATCTCGGCGTCGATTGTCATCGCCACGGACGTCATTGCGGCCGCCGGAATTGTTGTTCGCTGGCGGCTGTGGGCGGCTGGGTGGGGTAACGGTTCGCACTGCCGGGGGCTGGGTAACGGTCCGTACTGGGGGTGGAGTAAATGTCTGCACGGGTGGCGGCTGGGTAACAACGGTCCGCACCGGCGGTGGGGCAACGGTCCGCACCGGCGGTGGCGTATTCGGGACGGTTACACTTGAACTAACCGGATTTGAAGGTGCCAGACGTTCGACCTTCCGGCTAGGCGCAGCATACGACGTGACCGCCGAAGTTGTCGCCGGCGTGACTGTCGGTGTAAACAAAGCCTGTGGCTTCTTCTCGCGGTCCTTGTCCCGCCCGCGATTGCCTGAACCGGGGTTGGTACCACCGGGGTTGGTACCACCGGGGTTTCCAGCACCTGGATTTCCGCGCCTTGGGTTGAGTGAACCGGGGTTGCCGCCGCCGGTGCCAGGATTCGTGCCACCAGGAATCACGGTTCCTGGCTTCAGCGGCAGACGCCCCGTGGGGTTACCCGAACCGCCCCCGGACACTCCATGGTTCCCGGTTGTATTTCCGGTAGCCGTGTTACCTGGGGTTGTGTTGCCCGTGGCTGTATTACCACTACCGCCAGGCTTCCACGTTGTCTTGCGTTCTGGATTGCCGGGCAACGATGACGGTCCCCCGGCCGCTCGTCCGGTCACGGTATTACCACCGGTTGACCGACCCAGGAGGGGATTCAAATTGCTGGTAGCAGTACCCGGGAGCTGTGTCGATTTGAAGTTGGGGATCTTTGTGAGGGTTACCTTCTCCGGTTGGGTAGGGCCGCGCAGACCCGCCCCGGCAGCCAATCCGGCACTGCCAAGCGGCTTCCTCTCGAATTGCTGCCGATCTTGCCCAAAGCGGGACGTTTCCCTGGCCGCCTGCTGCAACTCGGTACGCTGAATCTGGGAAACCGGCTGAAGCTTCACGAAGGCCTCTGGCTTCCTACTGAATTGGTGGATGTCGTGGGTCGTATGAAGCTGTTGAAAGTCTGGCCGCCCCTGTCCTGCATGACTGTCCAAAAGCGCGCGCTGGGCTGCCATCGTGTGCGGCGGGCGCATATCAGGATGGCCACGGTAATAGTCGTGCCAGCCATGCAGATGTTGGTCCCACTGCCTTTCACCCAAGTGATCCACGTGATACCAGCGGTAGTAGCTGTACAGTGGATCGTAGCCATGCCGAGGCGAATTGTAATAGAACCATGGCCGAATGCCCATCGCCACGTAGCGATCGTCGTAGTAATCGCCAAAGTAGTAGTGGCCGTAGCTCGGACGGCAAAAGAGCGAGACGCTGAACGCGCCCACGTCCAGGCAAACGGAAGGCCGGTAAAAGGGCACCGGCCGAACAAAATAGACCGGTGAAAAGACCAACCCGCGGCGGGCCAAAGGGTAATCCCAGTAGCCAGGCACATAAACCCAGCCCCGTGGGCACCAATAATAAGTCGCAGGCACCCAGATCCAGTCGGGCTGACACTCCGCCCAGTAGCCCGCCTGCCAGGCGTAACGCGTATCTCGCCATTGCCAAATGCCGGGAACCCAAAAGTGATTTTCGCCAGGCGCATTACTGGTAGGTCCGGCCTCTACGCTTTGCGGCGGCTGGGGCATGAACGTCGTTTCTTCGACCTGGGCAGGCATCCAATAGCCGGAAATCCATTGATATCCCTGACCCGGTGCCTCTTGCCAGTAGCCAGGCATCCAACGATAACCCGGCGGTGGTACTCGCCACACACCACTGACCCAGATAAAATCCTTGCGGTCGTCGTCCCAGCTCCAATAGCCGGGAATCCAGACCGAGTTTTCGCCTTCCGGCTTCATATCGGGCGGAATTTCTTCGATCGGGCCGGCCGGCTGTTTGGGAACGATCATGCCAGCCGTTTGGCCAGCCGTTACGGGCACCGCAAAAGCCTCATGCACCGGCCCGCGGGTCATAACCTCGACATTCGGATCGGATTGGCCAGCGGCCGCCGCGTTGGGATCAGGGACCGGCGGAGGCGGAATATCCTGTCCGCGAACCACCGACATCAGTGGTCCAAGGAGCGCCAGCAAGCCAATGCCCCTCAACCAACGGAAAGCAATAGATAATTTTCGTGTACTCATTTTCCTGCCTTTCACGGATGTGCTCAAACTCTAAACTTGTTTCGGCGGGCCGGGAGACCCTCGCCGAACCTACCCAGCAACTAAGATACCAATACCGCTGAATCTGGGAAAGCAAATGTTGGCAACTTGTTTATGGAGAACAACTTACGGCATTATTTTAGACGTTTTCATGGCATCGGCACCGTGGCGAGTCACGCCCCATGCGCAGTCATCATTTGGACGATCTGTATCATTATTGCAACACCTGAGAATTGGGGCAATATGTATATTACTCGCGGTCGAGACTGACACTAACCCGAAGCGCAAGCGAGGTTGTTAAGTCGTTACCTCGCTTGCGCTTCGGGTTAGTATGGTAATCGGACAATCTCGACCGTGAGCAGTATATATTACTTCAGCGCCAGCCGACGATACTTGTTCCGCCGATGGGCAAGCCGCTCGGGATTCTCGGCCATCACCGACTTCTCGTAGGCTGTAAAATTCCCTTCGTACCAGCGAGTTTGCCCGTTCCCTTCCATGATCAAAAGGTGCGTGCAGATACGATCGAGGAAGAAGCGGTCGTGGCTGATCACCATCGCGCAGCCTTGAAAGTCCAGCAATGCCTGCTCCAAAACCCGCATTGTGTTCACATCGAGGTCGTTGGTCGGCTCGTCCAAGAGCACCAGGTTACCGCCGCGGCGCAGCATCTTGGCTAGGTGGATGCGGTTTCGCTCGCCGCCCGAGCAGTTGCCCACCAGCTTTTGCTGGGAAGGCCCGCGGAAATTGAATCGTGCTAGGTAAACCCGCGAGTTCATCGAGATGTTGCCCAGTTCGATCACATCCTTGCCATCGGTAATTTCTTCAAACACGCTGTGGTCGTCGTCCAATGCGTCGCGATTTTGGTCGACATAGGAAAGCTGTACGCTGGACCCGAGTTCGATCTTGCCCGCGTCCGGCTTCTCCTGGCCGACGACCATGCGAAAGAGCGTTGTTTTGCCGGTGCCGTTAGGCCCGATCAGACCGACGATGCCGCCGCGAGGCAGGTCGAACGAGCAGTTTTCCATCAGATTGAGCTTGTCGCCATCAACCGTGTAGGCCTTGCAGACGTCTTTGAACGTCAACACCTTGTCGCCCAGCCGTGGCCCCGGGGCGAGTTGGATGATCGCATCGCTTTTCGCGTCATCGACCTCCTGAGAGGCAAGCTCTTCGTAGGACTTGATGCGGGCCAGATTCTTCTGCTTGCGGCCTTCGTGCGAATTGCGGATCCAGTCCAGTTCCCGTTCGAGTATCCTCTGCCGCTGCGTCTCTCGCTTTTCCGTCACGCGCAGCAACTCGGCCTTCTGTTGGAGCCAGGAAGAATAATTCCCCTCGAACGGTAGGCCACGGCCGTTTTCCAGTTCGAGGATCCACTTCGTGATGTTGTCCAAGAAATAGCGGTCGTGCGTGACGATGATGACCGTGCCGGGATAGTCGCGCAAGGTCTGTTCGAGCCACTGCACGGTCTCGGCGTCGAGGTGGTTTGTCGGCTCGTCCAGGAGCAGCAAGTCGGGCTTTTCCAGCAAGGCCATGCACAACGCCACGCGGCGGCGCTCACCGCCGGAGAGTTGGCGGACTGGCGTCTCGTCGGGCGGCAGCACGAGGGCGTCGGAGGCGATGTCCATCAGGCGGTCGAGTTCCCAGCCGTTACACCCGTCAATCTTTTCCTGCAAGCGGCCCATTTCATCCATGAGCTTGTCCAGGTCGTCATCGGCCTTGGGATCGGACATTTCCAGGGTGATCTCATTGAAGCGATCGACGAGGCCCTGGATCGGTTTCATCGAGATTTGCAGGTTCTCGCGAACCGTCTTATCGAGATCCAACTGCGGCTCCTGAGCCACATACCGCACCCGCATGTTCTTGGCCAAAGCGGCGGTGCCATCGATATCGGTATCGATGCCGGCCATGATCCGCAGGAGAGTCGATTTTCCGGACCCATTCTCGCCGACGATACCGATCTTCGCACCATAGTAGAACGACAAGTTGATATTTTTTAGCACAACGCGTTCGCCATAGCGTTTGTCGACGTCGTGCATTTCAAAGATGAATTGTGGAGGCATGGATTACTGAAACAGAGACCTTTAGTGATGTTTTATATCAGACACTTATAGCAGGAAAAGTTATCGAAGGGAAGCGGGCCGCACTCCATGGTTTTGGAGTGCGAGGGCTTGCCCTCGCTTTTCAAAACAGCTAGCCGTAGCCCTACCATTTTCGGGTTTGGCCACGGATGAAACACGGATGGAACCACGTTAGAAACGAAAGACGCGAAAGGGGCAAAGAGAGGAAGATGACAGGGCGATGGAAAGGATCAATATTTTCCCCCATCCGCGTCCATCCGTGTCATCCGCGGTTCCTTGTTTTCTTTTCTGCTCCTTATATTTCGGTCGAAAGATAATATTAGTTTCACCGCGAGAGAACACAAAAGGCGCAAAAAAAAAGCTCTATTCTTTGCGTTCTCTGTGCTCTTTTGCGGTGAATCCTCTTGGAAACCATGGCCGCCGCAAACCAGCAAACCCACTCTCCTGAGGGGTTTTCCAGCCACTTCCCCTCATGCCCTCCATCCAGCCGAAGATTTTTTGGCATTTGTTACCAAAAAGGGAATCTAATGTCCGCCAATTCCGTCTATAATAGGTAGTAGGAACATGAGCAGGCTCGAATCAGGGAACCATCATGGCTAGTGGTATCATTTCCACTCGTCCGCAGGCAGAGATTACCCCACTACAGGGGCAATATGAACATTTCATTCAGACGCGGATGGAACACACCCGCCGTCAAGTCTGGCTGGTCGATGTAATTTCTGGCTCGATGCTGCTTGCGATTGCATCGCTGCTCTTCTTTCTGGCCGTGGCCTTACTGGATCATTGGGTCTTTAACCATGGGCTGGGCTTCCTCGTCCGACTGGGACTTTTTGCCCTGTGGATCGGCGGAGTAGGGGCCTTCGTCTGGCGTTTTTTGGTGCCGCCGCTGGCCAATCGCATCAATCCGGTTTTCGCCGCGCAGACCATCGAACTGAGCCGCCCGACGCTCAAAAATAGTTTGATCAACTTCCTCTTGCTTCGCGCACACCCGCAGGATGTCGCGCCGGTGGTCTATCTCGCGATGGAGCACCGTGCTGCGGCCGATCTGCTGAGGGTGCCCGTCGAACATGCCGTTGATCGCGGTCGCGTGGTGCATCTGGCCTTTGTGCTGGCAGCGGTGGTCGGGGCCTTTGCGCTCTATTTGGCCTTCTCGCCGAAGAACCCCTTGGTCTCAGCGGGACGCGTACTCTGGCCATGGTCGAATGTTCCGGCCCCCACGCGGGTCCATATTGAGGTCAGTCCAGGGGATGCGATCGTCTTCAACGACGACCGCCAAGAAATTTTCGCGCAGGTCAACGGTCTCCGCGACGGCGAAGAGGTGACCCTCTTGGTCAGCACGGCCGACCGCCAGGTGGTCGACGATCGCATCGTCATGACCCGCGTTGACGACGCAAACCACTATCGCTGCGAATTGCCGCCGGGCAGCGGCGGTTTTCAGCAAGACACGTTCTATACCCTCATCGCGGGCGACGCCACGACGCAGAAGTACAAGCTGGAAGTTCAGATCGCGCCCACGATCATCGTCGATCGCATCGACTACCACTTTCCGCCCTACACAGGACAAATTGATCGCACAATCAAGAACCAGGGCGATATCAAGGCCCTGGAAGGTACTCAGGTGACAATCCATGCCACGGCCAACATGGATATCAAAGAAGCTCGGATTGACTTGAGCTGCGCTGGCCTGCAAACGCTATCCATGAAGACCAACGGCACGAAAGCCACCGGCCAATTCACCCTTGCGCTGGATTCCGACAACGCGGGGAAGGCCCAGCATGACTGCTATCAGATTCTGTTTACCGACACCAACGGTCACAGCGTCCGCCGTCCAGTCCGCTATCGCATCGACGTCGATCGCGATCTGCCGCCGGACATCGCGATTGTCGAGCCGCATCCAGAAGATGTCGCGGTGGCGGAGGATGGTCAACTGCGAATCCGCGTACACGCCTTCGATTCCGACTTTGCCTTGCGGCATGTGACGCTCCAGGCCGAACGAGAAGCAGACAAATTGCGCGAAGCCGAGAAATTGGACCTGCCGATACTCCTGGACCGCACTAAGCCGGATAAGGCATGGCCGAAACCGTTCGACGGAGAATATGTATTCCGGCCGGCCGATCTGAAGTTGAAGGCCGGTGACCGCGTGCGTTATTGGGCCACCGCGGACGATAACAAGGAACCGCGCCCCAATCATTCCGACACTTCCGAGACCTCGCGGCGGACGATCCGCATCGTTGGTGCTGGACAGAGCGGTCCGCAAGATCCGCAGAGCCCGCCGCAAGGTGACGATGGTCAGCCACAACCAAATGACCAGAAACCCCAGCCGGGCGACAAGGGAAACAAGACCGAGCTAGGCCAGGGCGATCCGTCGAAGCAAAACGGCTCAAGCTCGCAACCGGCTGATCCCAATTCCGGCCAGAAGACCGCTCCCGACAGACAAGAGACCAAGTCAAACGATCCGCAGCACGACGACAAAAAAGACCAAGGCCCGCCAGATAATGGCGGTGGTCCCGGCAAAGAGCAATCTTCCTCCGATCCGGTCAACGGCCAGAAGGGCAGCGAACCGAATTCCCGCGAGGCCAACGATCAGCCTAATGAGAAGGTTAATTCCGAAACCCAGCAAGCCGACGCAATCAAAAAAATCCTCGAAGATCAAGAGAAGCAAAAGAAGGATCAACAAGACAAACCCGAACAATCCAGCGGCAAGCAGAAGCCGGATCAGAAACAAGATCCCAGCCAGAAAGGCGATAACAAGCAGGGCAGCTCGCAGCAGGATGGCCAGAAGCAAGATGGCCAGAAGCAAGATGGCCAGAAGCAAGATGGCCAGAAGCAAGACGGCCAGAAGCAAGACGGCCAGAAGCAAGATGGTCAGAGGCAAGATGGCGATCAGGGCGGCCAGAAGCAAAATGGCGATAAGGACGGCCAGCAACCGCAGGGTAACTCCGGCGAAAAGAAAGACCAGGGCGGCAAGGGCAATTCTCAACCCCAGGAAAGCAAGCCAGACGCCGGACAGAACCAGTCCGGGCAGCCGCAGCAAGGCGGCCAGCAGGCTCAGGGTGATCCGCAGAATCCCAGCGGTCAGGGGCAGCAGAAGCCGTCGCCTCAGCCGGGTAATTCCGCGAAGCCGCAGCCCGGTGGCGATCAGGGCAAGAAAGAATCGGCAGACGGCGGCAATCCACCGAACTCCGAGAAGAAGCAGCCGGGTAGCAAGGGCGGCGGTGATGAAAAGCAATCGGCCCAAGGCGGACCAAAGACCGATGAGAAGAAGCCGACTGGCAGCGGCGGTTCCGAAAGTCAAAGTCCCCCTGGCGGAGAGAAGCCCGGGAAGAAGCCCAAGGACGAGGGCAGCAATTCTCAAGGCGGCGGCCAAAGCCCGCAATCGAAACAGGAAGAAAAGCCCGGCGGCGGGCAATCCGAAGGCGGTCAGAAGCCCAAGCCCGGCCAAGGCGAGCAGGAGGGCTCTAGCGGCGGCAGCAAGAAGCCCAATGGCAGCAAGCCTGGTGGCAACAAGGGCGGTACGGGGGAAGGTGAACCAGGACAGAAAGATCCCGGCAAGAGCGGCGAGCCGACTCCACAGGATAGCAGCGGTGCTCCCGACTCCCAAGTTGATCCCGAAAAAGGTGGGCAGAAGTCTGGCGACGCCCGCGAAGGCATGAACCAGAAATCCGACCAAGGCCAGTCGCCTGGCAACAGTCCCCACGAGTCAAAATCCAGCAGCAATAGCAGCGGTGATCGCAAAGGTGGCGGCGGGGCTGGCGGTGGTCAAAAGAGCGACAAGGCTGGCAAGGGTACCGCCGGCACGCAGAAACCGGCCGACGAAGGTGGTTCCGTCTCCGACGAACGTGGCCAGGGTGCCACCGGCAAGAAAGCCGGCGAAGAAGTTCGTTCCACCGACAGCACCGGTTCGTCGCGCAAGGAATCGGGCAAGGGGAAGGGTGAGAAGCAGCAAACGGCCGACAATCAAACGGTCAAGGATGACTCGCAAAAGCCGCAAGGCGATTCCACACAGAATTCGGCTGATAGCGAGAACAAGTCCAGCGGCGGCCAATCGGGCACTCAGTCTTCCAAACAAGCGGGTAACCAAGGTTCCGGGCTTCCTGCCGGCGGCAGCCAGTCCGGCAGCTTAGGCGATTCGGCCGCTGCATCCCAGCAGCCTCAGGGCGGACCCGACGCGGCCAATATCGAGTTCTCCAACAAGCAGGTCGATCTAGCCTTGGAGCATCTCAAAGACCAGATGGCCAAGCAGAAGCCGGAGCTGTTGGATCGCCTTGGATGGACCAAAGAGGAAGGTCAGAAGTTCGTAGCGAACTTGAAGAAGTTGAAAGACTCGGCCCAACAGCCCGGTGACGACGGCGAGGCGGCCAAAAAGGCCTACAACGAGTTTTTGAAGAACCTCGATTTGCATCCTCATGGCACGCAGATTCGTGGCGGACAAACGAATACCGACGACATGCGCAACGTCCGCGACAGCGGCCAGATGGAGCCACCCAGCGATTGGGCTGATCTTTACCGTGCCTATTCCCGGTCCACCGCAGGACAAAAGTAGGGTTCGTAGTTCGTAGGACGGAATTTATTCCGTTGAATTTTTGTTTCATTGGAACGGAATATATTCCGTGTTACACAGGATACGGAATGAATTCCGTTTTACTTAAGATGCAATTTACCACACCTCGCTACCTCGTCCCTTTCCGTCCCAAGCGGGTTCCGCATTACTTCACGGACGTGCTGATCATCGGCAGCGGGCTAGCCGGAGTTCGCGCTGCCTTGGGCACCGATCCAAAACTCTCGGTGCTGATCATCACGAAAGATGGTTTGCAAAACTCCAACAGCTCCCATGCCCAGGGCGGCATCGCTGGCGTGATCGATCCAGAAGATCGCTTCGAGGACCACGTGGCCGACACGCTCCTGGCCGGCGGCTCGCTCTGCGATCCCGAGATCGTCAAGCGGGTGATCTGCGAAGCTCCGCGGCGGATCGAGGAACTG
>JANXQG010000163.1 GCA_025356915.1 Planctomycetota bacterium
CAAATTGTTCTGACCCTGTTTGATGCGTTGCCACACATATAGCGGTGGCCGCACTTTAAAGCGTTATAATAAGAGTACTGTCTTCCCACGCTCTTACGATCGCTCCGTGATGTCCGAAATATCCTTTCCCACCGAACCACAAGATAATTCCCGCGCTGCGGAAAAAGTCCGCGATTTCCCCCGATCGCCGGGCGTCTATCTCATGAAAGATGCGGTTGGAAGGGTGATCTATATCGGCAAAGCCAAGAACCTCCGTGCCCGGGCCGGGAGCTACTTTCTCAAAGCAGCGGCCGAGGATTCTCGCACGTTCCTATTGATACGGGAGATCCGCGACATCGATTATCTGCCGGCCGAAAGTGAAGTTGACGCCCTCCTGATGGAAGCCCGGCTGATCAAGGACATTCTGCCGAAATACAATCGCGACCTCCGCGATGACAAAACCTTTCCCTACTTGGAAATTCACACGCACGAGGAATTCCCACGCGTGGGAATCACTCGCACGCCCCGCGACCATGGCACAAAACTCTACGGGCCTTTTACCAACTCACGCGGCCTGCGAGGCGCACTTCAGGTCTTGCAGAAAATCTTCAAGTTCCGCACATGTTCGCTGGATATTGCCGAAGAAGATCCGCGGTGGCGCTGGTTCCGCCCTTGCCTGCTGGCGGCAATTCGGCAATGCTCGGCTCCCTGTAACCTGCGAATTACCAAGGAGGACTATCGCAAGAGCATCCATCGCTTGCAGCAGTTTCTGGACGGGAAGAAGAAAACCCTCCTGAACGAGATGCGGCAGGAGATGGAAATGGCCTCGAAGCAGCTTCAGTTTGAAGAGGCCGCCCGACTTCGCGACGAAATTCATCTGCTAGAGACACTCGATCAGCGCGGCAAACTCGATAAGCATGTGCAACCGGAAGTCTTTCCGGTGGATCCCAAGAAGGGGTTGGCCGGTTTGCAAAAAGTATTGCACCTGGAGCGGACGCCGCGGACGGTCGAAGGGATCGACATCGCCCACACCGGCGGCACGGAAACGGTGGCCAGCGTGGTGCGTTTCATCGACGGCCTGCCGTTCAAACCGGGATACCGGCGACTGCGGATCCGCTCGGTCGAGGGCATCGATGATTTTGCCTGCATCCACGAGGCCGTTTCGCGGCGATTCCAGAAGCTGGCCGAAGGGCTGACCGAGGCCGACACCGTGCCCGACATCCTCTTGATCGACGGCGGCAAGGGTCAGCTTCACGCGGCATTAAGCGCGCTCGATTCGCTTGGCGTGCGGCCGGTGACGGTCCTTTCCTTGGCCAAGCGCGAGGAATTGGTTTACGTTGTCGGCGGTGACGAGCCGTTGCGGCTGAGCCGTCACAGCTATGCCCTCCGCCTGCTCCAATACGTTCGCGACGAGGCTCACCGCTTTGCCCAGCATTATCACCATCTCCTGCGGAAACGATCGACGCTTGGCGAGGAGTGAGAGGCTCGTGAAGCGGCTATTACGGTTGCTCGCGCCCCCAGAATCGGATACACTCACGGATTCCGTCTGCGGTGGGGAAAGTCTGAGGCTTCACCCCTTCTTGAACTTGAGTTATACAGCCCACCCTGGAGGCCAATATGTCTGACCCGGTCCTAAATCCCTTGTTTCGCCGCCAGGACGTCGACGCTGTTGCCAGCCGCCTTTCCGATGCCGGTGCGGCCCTGCTCCACACGCGCGAGTTTCGGGCTGCCTGCGAGGATCTGGAGCGGAAGCGGATCAGCGGTGAAGCCAATACGCGTGAAAAGATCATTGAGCCAATCCTCCATGAGATTCTCGGCTTCAAGCATAGTGAGAACGACGCCGAGCACGCGGTCAACCATGCCGGAGCGGGCGGCAGCGCAGGCGCGGTCGAGTACTTCTTTCGTATCGGCGGCAACGATCTCCCAATGGAAGCCAAGGCATGGGGAAAATCGCTCGACAAAAAGGATGGTTCCAACCGCTCGCCGGTCCGACAGGGCTGGGATTACGCCGGTTTGTCCAATTGCCGCTGGTTCGTGGTCACCAACGGAGCCGAGTGGCGGCTTTACAAGACACAGCTCAAAGGAAGTGAGAGTCCGTTGAACGCCTGCGAGCACTATTTTCTTAGCGACATCACCGAGAACCGCTCGCAGTTCCTTCTCTTCTATGCCACGTTCCGGAGGGATGCGTTTTTGCCGGACCGTGACGGCATCTGCCCGCTGGACGAGCTGCGCAGGCAAAGCGAGAATTGGCAGGAGTCGATCAGCGAGGCGATTTACGACAAACTGGTAGAAAGCCGGCTGGTCCTTTTCCGCGCCATCCAGTCGCATTTGCCCGATCGTCCGCAATTGCAGATCAACGAGGCGGTCGTCAAGTTGTTGTTTCGGATCATGTTCATTCGTTTTGCCGAGGACACACCCCTTCTGCCCAAGGCATTTCTAGCGCGGGAAATCATCGAACGATTCGAGCAGGACATGAAGTGGGGGCGCGTAGCGACGCTTTACGGCTATGTGCAGCAATATTTTGCTTGGCTCAACGGCCGCAGCGAGAACCAGTTTAGCATCTATCCTTACGACGGCACTCTTTTCGATACCGATTCCGTTCTGGACGACCCCCAACTACGGATCGATGACGGCGTTTTCAAGAATGTTCTTTTGAAGCTTTCGCGCGAGGCGATGGGCCGTGCGATCGACTACTCGCAAATCAATCCACGGATCCTCGGCAACATCTACGAGAGGTTCCTCGGATACGTCATCGAGATCAAGGAACGTCGGCTCGACCCCCAGGTGAGCCGCGACACACGCCGCAAGGAAGGAACCTTCTATACGCCACAGTCGGTGACAAAGTTCCTTGTCGAACACGTCGTCGACGAGGCCCTGGCACGCCTTCCCGGCCGCAAGCCTTGGGAGTTGGTTTGCCTCGATCCGGCCTGCGGTAGCGGCCATTTCCTGGTCGAGTACGTTAACTACGTCGCGGCACGTTGCGAAGAACTAGACGACCGCCGTTCCTACCAGCAATGGAAGCGCTATGTCACGCAACATGGGGTGTTCGGCGTGGACAAGGACTCCACGGCTGTCATGCTCACGAAGTTGAGCCTCTGGATCAATTCGGCCATGAAGGACGAGCCTTTCGTGACGATCGACACCCACATCAAATGCGGCAACTCGCTGGTTAGCGGCACGCCGCCGGGGTTCCGCCTGGCAAATTTCAAAAAGAAGGCATACCCCGAGAAATTCCGCGCGTTGAAGCGGCTGCGGAAAGATCTCGCGGAACTGGAATCGCGTGCGGCCTCTGACGGCTCCCTGTTTACGGGCGTCGAGGTTCTTGATCTACATCACCAGATTCGCAGCACTTTGGCCAGAATCGACGAGGCAAAAGAGCCACTCCGCAGTGAATTCACCAAGTCGTTACTGGAGCGATGCCCAGGCCTCGATTTTTCAGTCCCTTTCCACTGGGAAATCGAGTTTGCCGAGGTGTTCGAGGAGCAAGGCGGATTCGACCTTGTCGTGGGAAACCCGCCCTGGGGCGCCGACTTGACTCAGATTCGCGAATACCTCGACGGCGGACCGTTCACACTCGCACATGGGCAATATGATAGCTATGAACTGTTCATCGAGCTGGGCCGGAGATTGCTCCGGGAGGGGGGAGTGTTCGGGTTCATCATCCCCGACAGCATCACTCTGCCGGAACACGAGCCGCTGCGCCGCATGTTGCTGGACCAAACCGCGCTGACGCGGCTAGTGCGGGCGGGCGAAGGCATTTTCCCCTCCGTCTTCCGCGCCGCTTTCTTCCTCTGTTTTGCTAACCAGCCCCCGCCGCCGGAACAACGGATCCGTGTGGGAACTCTGCGAAAGATGCATCGAAAGCAACTGGATGAAGATACTCTCTTCGATCCGATGAAAACAATCGCGGCGGTCGTCAGAGGTATCGGTCACGAGCGATTGCAGAGCGATTTTGCGCAGAATCCCAGGGCCGAATTCGACGTCCTCGCCGCGGATGAGGATCGGACAATCGGTAGCGCTATCGATGCCCGCGCTGTTCATTGGCCCGACCTTACCAGCACCGGAAGGGGCGTCGAGTTGGGCAAGACCGGCAAGATATTGCAGTGTCCTTATTGCTATCGCTGGGACACCATCCCCGCGAAAAGCAAGGGTGTGCGCCGCGAGAAGAAATGCAAGCATTGCGGGCGACAATTCCTTATGGGTACTGCTGCGAACCAAGCCGTGATTGTCGGCGATCATAAGCGGGGCGATGCATGGCGTCCGTTTCTCATTGGTGAGTCGATCAACCGCTATCAGGTGTCGCATCGGTTATGGATTGACAGCAGCAGGGATGGCATCAACTACAAAGAGGATCGGTTTTATCGGGGGAAGCGGCTCCTCGTCAGGAAAACCGGCATTGGAATCATGGCCACGATCGACGATTCCGCTGCATACACAAACCAAGTTGTATTCACTTGGAAGATGCGAGAGGATCTTGACTCGCCTCTCTCTCGGTATCGTCTCGAGTATTTTCTCGGTGTCTTGAACTCCCGGCTGATGATGTACCGCTTGTCAACGCTTTTCGGCGAAACCGAGTGGCGCAGTTTCCCGTACATGACGCAGAAGACGATTCAACAATTGCCTATCCGCGCAATTGACTTCTCGGAGCCGCGCGAGGTAAAGCTACACAACGAGATCGCCGACAGGGTCGCGGCGGTCCTTGCGACGGGCAAGCAGCCCTCGACGCATGACGACTACCAGATCGAGATTCTCGTCATGCAGCTCTACGGCATCACACGATCGATGTGCCAGCGGATATTCGATGTGCTGCACGAAGTGCAGCGGCTGCGGGTCATCCGCGAAATGAGCATCGCCGAGCCCGACATGCTCCTGGATGCACTACCGGAGTGAGAGGCTATCCGAAAAGCCCTCGCCCCTCTCCCAAAAGAGAGAGGGGAGTTAAGAACTTTACGCGGCATTCCGTTTGCGAACAGGAAGGTTCAGGATGCGCTGGATCAGATCGGTCGTCGAATAACGAGGCGTGGTGGGCACGGAAACAACATGCCCGCCGCGCCGAAGCACCGACTCGTGGCCCACGACTTGTTCGGTTGTGTATTGGTCGGCCTTGACCAGCACGTCGGGCATAACGTGATCGACGAGGCCCGCCACGCTCGCTTCGTCGAAGACGACAACATAATCGACGCATGCCAGCGCGGCCAGCATCTCGGTCCGCCCTTGTTCGTCGATCACCGGACGGCCGGAACCCTTGATCTCCCGCACGCTGTGGTCGCTGTTGACGGCCACCAGCAGGCAATCGCCCTGCTTGCGCGCCTCTTGCAGCGAAGCTATGTGGCCGGGATGCAATAGATCAAAGCAACCATTGGTCATCACAATCCGCTTGCCGGCCTCTCGTAGTCGCTGGAGAGTGGGCGAGAGTTGGTCCATTGGCAGGATCTTCCGACCCGCGGGAGAGCTATGAGCCAACTCGTCGAGAATGTCGCGGCGAGTCAGCGGCACGACCCCCAGCCGTTCGACTTCCAATCCGCCGGCTACGTTAGCCACTTCGATCGCGGAAGCCGTGTCCGCGCCGGCAGCCAGCATGTAGCCCAGCACCGAGAGTACCATGTCGCCCGCACCGGTAATGTCGCAGACCTGTCGCGGCCGAGCAGGGAAGAGTTTTGAGTGGCCGTTGCGATCGACCCAGGCCATGCCGTCGCGATCGAGCGTGACGATGACCGATTGCAGGCCGAAGTCCAGCAGCTTGCGGGCGGCGTCCAGGCCTTCCTGCGGCGTGGTGATGCGAATGCCCAAAGCCCGGCCGGCCTCGGCCCGATTGGGGGTGATACAAGTGCAACCGGCATAGCGGCGGTAGTCGGCATCCTTGACCGGATCGGCCACGACCGGGATGCCCGCCGCGCGGGCCAGTTCTATTAGCCGCGGAAACAGATCGCCTTTGCAGACGCCTTTGTTGTAGTCGCTCACCAGTACGAGATCGACTTCATCCATGCAGCGGGCGATGCCCGAGAGGAGCTGATCGACCGTCCGGGTGGAGATCGCGGCAACGCTTTCGCGATCGACTCGCATCATCTGGTGCGGATAGCGGTGTTGGGCACGGCCGAGGAGCCGCTCTTTGACGGTCGTGACGCGGTCATCGACCGTGAGCATTAGGCGGCGGTTGATTTCCAGGTTGTCGAGCAACTTACCAACAGTCCGGCCTTCTTCATCGTCCCCCACAACGGTGGCTAGGATCGTCTGGGCGTCCAGTGCTGCTAGCATGGATGCCACGCTGCCAGCCCCCCCCAGGCGGTGTTCCTGACGCTCGATCCGCAAGATGGGAATGGGAGCTTCCGGGCTGATCCGCTCCACGTCGCCCCAGACGTAGCGATCCAGCATCACGTCACCCACCAGCAGTACGCGCGGGCGAAGGTTCCTTTCGAGCAAATTCGTCGATGAAATGGACATCCTTGTCCCATCCCTTCCCTGGATAATCAATTGGCCCATTAAGTCACGTCCGCAAGGTCGAGGCAGACGTAAAAAGAATAGCTTGGATTGGAGATTGAGCCAAGAGCAGTTATGGCTCTCTCGGTTTGAATGCCACAATTTTGGTATTTCCCCCACCAAGCCCTGCTTGCACAAAGGCCCTGGTCGTACCTTGCCAACTGCTAGCCCGGATTATTCATGAAATCCTAAACTTTCGGCCACTTCTGCCGGTTGGCAAAGGCGTGGAAAGAGAGGGAGACTTTGCGGAGGTAACCCAGTACGAATTATACTTGCGGCTGTAGTAGACGAGGACAGGCCCCCCGTGATTCTGTCGATTTCAGGGCATCGGCCAGGGCGGCGAGGAGGCTTCCGAGGATGATGAAAAGGTAACCGTCAATAAATCGACAGCCTTGCGGCCCGTGGTAAGCTGAGTGCGTGGGTTAGATTCAACCAGCGACATTCGGAGGACCAAGCGAAAGCCACGACGACCGAGGATCGAGTTCCCGCAATTCTGGGAACATCGGCTGGAGCAGCGGGAAGAAGAATCCCGTGAAGCCCAGGCTCGACGCCGCCGGAAGCGGGCCGCACGTCGGCTTGCTGCCGCCCAATAGGCGGCCTTTCCCCGGACTCTTCCCAGCGTCCGGCGTCCGCGATAAAATCAGGGCGCGTTGCGTTTGCTCAAGATTCCTGTCAGTCAGCAGGGTCCATTCGCCGTCGTGGTTCGGCGTGAGAATCGCCAGGCCAGTAAAATCTCTCATGGGAGGACACATTATGAGAAACTTCGTGATTGGGTGCGTCGTGCTCTTGACAATGGCGGGGACCGCTTTCAGCGAGACGAAAGAGCCGCCAAAGAAGGCTGCGGCAGACTTGGGCGGTGGGGTGAAGATGGAATTGGTTCTCATCCCGGCGGGCGAGTTCAAGATGGGCAGCGGCGAATCGGCGGAGGCCACGGCTGCCTTC
>JANXQG010000191.1 GCA_025356915.1 Planctomycetota bacterium
AAGTCCAACGCGAAGGGTCAGCTCCATGTTTTCGGGCAAGGAGCTCGGGTGAATTTCATAAGTTCTCGCCGAAAAATGGACCGGACCCCAGACTTTGCAATTCTCAGGGGGTAAACCACAGGAGATTATTGGTTGACAATATAGCAAGGCCGTTTCGATGAGTCGCGCAGCAACTAATGGTAGCCACTCGCGAAAGTAGAAATGTCATGCCCTGATAGACATTATAAACGGCAGCGGCCAAAATTGCAAAGAAAAAATTATCCGAAAGAGGGGGTGACTTTGGGGAAATTGACGGCGAAGCGTTTCGTGTGACCCAAGAAAATAAACAGTCCGGGCCGCCTTTGACAGGCTGGCTCCGGACTGTTCCCCCCCCTCGGAAGTTCTGTTGTGGCCGGTCTACAGGCCCTGTTGTGGCCGGTCTCCTGACCGAGCCACGTTGCCGACCGAAGGCCTCCCATTCATCGAAGACCTTTGTTCCAACGTTTCGGCGGGGTCGGGAGACCCTGGCCGAACTTATTTGTTGTATTGGCTGGCACTTAATTACTCGGTTTTTCAAGCCATTTAACTTTCGCAAAGTTTGGCGATTGTAGGGACTCTTCTTTATTTACCGCAGCCCGCCTAAACAACATCGTGCTGCGGATTCTACTAAACATCTATTACGAATGCGCCGATGGTTTGGTGTAAATGGTTTTTTTGGCCGTTAGTCTTCGCTGAAACTACCTAAATCACTAATCCTACCCCACTGACCAAGGAATCTACCGTGAATGCCTTGAACCGATTTGCCCGTACGGTCATGAAGTTGCCGATCGTCTGGGGCATTCTGGCGTGTGCCGCCTTTTATGGCCTGATTTTCGGTGGTCCGTTAGATCTGCCGATAATGCACCGTTACTTTACGCACCACCCCGTCGAATATGGTGAAACGCTGCTATTCTCCGTGGGCATGGCGGCTCTCATGCTACGGCTTGCCGATGTCATCGCCCAGCGATTGGCATTGAGCAGATCGCCCTGGAAAACGGTCACTCCAGGCCAACTGCCGCTGGATGAACTTTGCCGAACCTTGGATGCGGAGTTGGAGCGGCAGCCGGCACATCGGCGGGATGAGTATTATTTGGGCCGGCTCCGCGCTGCACTACATTACGTCCAGCGTTTGGGTTCGACCGAGGGCATTGGCGATGAACTGAAATATCTCACCGACCTTGATGCCACGCGGGCACATGGCCGTTATGGTCTGTTTCGGGTGATTGTGTGGGCGATCCCCATCCTTGGCTTTCTGGGTACTGTCATCGGTATCACGCTGGCCCTCAACGGCATCGATCCCAAGTCACCCGATGAGTCGATGTTGCGGGTGATCACGGGACTGGGTCTGAAGTTCGACACAACTGCGGTGGCTCTTTCGCTCTCGATGGTTCTGGTGTTCGTTCACTTTTTTGCGGATCGGGCTGAGACCGCGTTGCTGACGGCGGTCGATTTCCAGGTGGAAAGGGAACTG
>JANXQG010000256.1 GCA_025356915.1 Planctomycetota bacterium
CGAGCAGATGGAAATCGAGTTCTTCTGCCATCCCAGCCAGTCCCGCGCCTGGTATCAATACTGGCGCGATCGGCGATACAAGTGGTATCTCGATCTCGGCCTAGCCGGTGACCGGTTGCGGCTCCGAGACCATTCAGCCGACGAATTGAGTCACTATTCGGTTGGCACGGCCGACATTGAATACGCGTTCCCCTTCCTCGCCCCAGGCGAGTTTGGCGAGTTGGAGGGCGTGGCTCATCGCGGCGATTTCGATCTCCGCAGCCACATGGAAGGCAAGCTTGTCCGCCAGGGGAGCGAACTGGTTGTGGAAAAGGATGCTGAAGGCAAGCCGCGCCATCGCGGCAGCGGCAAGGATATGAACTACTTCGATGACCAGACCAAGGAACGCTTTATCCCGCACGTCATCGAGCCATCGGCGGGTGCCGATCGGGCTACGTTGGCCTTCCTCTGCCAAGCTTATACCGAGGATGAAGTGCCCGACGAGAGTGGCAAGGCCACGAAACGGGTATCCCTGAAACTCCATCCCCGCTTGGCCCCAATCAAGGCGGCCGTTTTCCCACTGGTGAAAAAAGACGGCATGCCGGAGGTGGCCAAGGAAATTTATTCGACCCTAAAGCCCTTCATGAACGTATTCTATGATGAGAAGGGCGCGGTGGGCCGTCGCTATCGTCGCCAGGACGAGATTGGCACGCCGTTTTGTATCACCATCGACGGCGACACCCTGAAAGATGGCACGGTCACCATCCGCGACCGCGACTCGTTGAAACAGTGGCGAACGACCAAGGAGGATCTTGTGGCCGAACTTCGCCAGCGACTGCGGTAAAATTACCGTTCCTAAGCCGTTTCGCGACAAGCAGTTCCGCAGTTGCCGCCGCGCTTGGCGCAGCTTGTGCCATTGCAATTTGCTGCTTTTCGCGAATAATAGAGTTGTATGCATCTGCAGTAGTCGGCGCAGGGAGAAATGGCCATGAAGCGTATATTCGTTTTGGTGGGCACTTGGGCATCGGTTGTGGTTGTCGCCGGAGCATGCTTGGCGGCCGAGCCCAAAAAACCTAATAATCAACCTGCTTCGGTTCCCGCTTCCCCTAGTCCTCCGCCCGCCCGCCCACCCGCGGCAACCAAATCAACTCCCGCGAAGGTGTCGGAAGGTGGTTTGCGTTCTGTCGCTCCATCAACCAATGGTGGGATTGATACCAATCGCCGCGCGGCTGAGGCTCGGCGCGCAGCGCAGGCCGCAGCCGCAGCCCAGCAAGCGGCGGCCGCCGCGAGGAATGCGGCCGCTGCCCGCGCCGCCGCAGCCACTGCTGCTGCTGCTGCCGCCAGCACACGGCAAAACAACCACAACCATCACGTCGATGGCAACTACGGGAATCCGCCCTACGGATTCGGCAACGATAACTATTACTCACCCTACGGCTATTCACCGTACCGGCAGTCCTATTCGCCCTACGGCTATGTTCCGCCAGGTACAACACCCTATGTTCTCGGTTACAACCCTTCGACAGGCGCAGCGTTCCTTGCACCTTATGAAGGCGGCTACTCACCCTATTACCCGCAATACGGTAACCAGTATCCCTATTACCGGAATCCCTATCTCGGTTACGGCTATCCTGCGGCGGTCTTCGCTCCCGCCGGTCAGCTTTACGGACTCGGACCGATTCAGCAGTTGATGGGCGTCGATCACTTGTTCCGGCAGCCGCAGGCCAATGCGAACGGGCTGGCCAACGGTAATCCCAACCAGTTTGCCAACGCCAATGGCAACCCGGGTTTTGCGAACAACAATAATGCTCGACCCAATGCGGCCCAGGCCGATCCTCCGGTTCACAAACCGGCCGCGCCAGCGGGCGGCAAGGCAATGGAACTCGCCTGGAAATTCATCACTTTTGGCGACGCCCATTTTGGAAATCAAAAGTTCATGGACGCCCTGGATCGCTATCGTCGCGCGACTCGCGAATGCCCCGGCTTGGGCGATGGTTGGTTCCGGCAAGGGTTTGCTTTGGCGGCTCTAGGTAGATACGAGCAGGCAGCCAAGGCGATGCGCCGCGGCCTTGAGGAAAAGCCAAGCTGGGTCGATAATAATTTCCATCTCAGTGAACTCTATGGCGACGATGCGGCCGAAAAAAAGTCACTATTAGAAAAGATGGTGAAGGCCGCTGAAGAAGAGCCGACCAACGGCGACTTAGCCTACGTTGTGGGCGTGCATCTCTATTGCGACGGCAAGCCGGATCAGGCCGCGCCGTTCTTCCGCCGCACTGCTCAGATCCGTGGCACGGATGCCGAAGTGAAGCCATTCCTGACTAAATAGAATCTCACCGCGCCCGGCTCTCACTTGGCTACCCAAGAACTACCCCCCCTCATTGTTGAGCATTCGCTACCATCCAGATGTACCTAAAATCATTTTGCAGTTTTCCTAGCACCCCACTTGCGTAACGGTATCGCAACTTGGTATACTGATCTTTAATCAAAGGACGGCGACTAGTCGGCAACTCAAGCCGGGCGACGTCAAATCAATCAAACAGACGGGAATGCAGAAATGGCCGAAGGTACTATTAAGAAGTTGACGGACAAGGGCTTTGGGTTCATCAATACAGGGAAGGAAAAGGATCTGTTCTTTCACTCATCGAGTCTCCAAGGGGTCAGTTTTGAGGAATTGCGTGAAGGTCAAAAGGTCTCCTACACGGAAGGCCGGGGTCCGAAGGGCCCGTGTGCCGAGAACGTCACGCCAGTATAATACCGCCAAAACTTGGCGCGCATCGTCGGCCATGGTGTCTTAAATCTGGTTCTGTCCGACGAAGATCTGTTCGCATCGACTAGGCCGAATTCGACCAGCAGCATACGAATGCTGCTGTCGAGTTCAGCCGTTTGGTCGTGTTTTCACAAATTATCCATAGTGACGAGATGCCAATCGTCTCTGTTGCGCCGAGAAGAAATACAGATCTCCCAGGCTCAAGGGGCGAAGTACCGGAAACTTCGCCACCCTGTGATCGATGCCTGCGAGGAATAATCCGGGCTAACGAAAGCTCTCCGGCAACGGAAGGCTGCGTTTCCTACGGGAATTTAAATTGATCTAGCCTGTCTTTCTTCCTGCCGCGAAGCACATTGGACGCACTGTGCGGCGTATGGGATGGCCGCAAGGCGAGATTCGGGGATCTTTCCATCGCACTCCCCGCACCGGCCATAGCTGCCGTCTTCGACCCGTTGGATTGCCGCTTCAATCTGGTCAAGGGCATCTTTCTCGCTTCCAAGCAGGCTAAGCGT
>JANXQG010000307.1 GCA_025356915.1 Planctomycetota bacterium
GCGTGGCCGCGGCGGGGGAGGTTTCCCCACCGGCACGAAGTGGAAGTTCGCTCGCAATGCCCGTAGCGAGCAGAAGTATCTGATCTGCAACGCTGACGAAGGCGATCCCGGGGCGTTCATGGATCGTGCCGTGATCGAGAGCGATCCCCATCGTTTGCTCGAAGGCATGGCCATCGCGGCCTACGCGATCGGGGCCTCAAAAGCCTACATTTATATCCGGGCGGAATACCCCCTAGCCATCAAGCGGCTCAAGGTGGCCATCGCCCAGGCCGAGGTCAAGCGCCTGATCGGCGAGCAGATACTAGGCAGCAGCTTTTCGCTCAAGGTGATCATCAAGATGGGTGCCGGAGCGTTCGTCTGCGGCGAAGAAACGGCCCTCATCAACAGCATCGAAGGCAAGCGAGGCATGCCGCGTCCCCGGCCGCCATTCCCCGCCGTGAGTGGGCTGTTTGGCAAGCCGACGATCATCAACAACGTCGAGACCCTGGCCAACCTACCGACGCTGGCCGACCGCGGCGCCGAGTGGTTTAGTGCCGTCGGCACCAAGACGAGTAAGGGAACGAAGGTATTCGCCCTCTCGGGCAAAGTTTCGCGCACGGGCTTGGTCGAAGTCACCATGGGTACGCGGATGCGTAACATCATCTTTGATATCGGCGGCGGCATCCCCAACGGCAAGGCTTACAAGGCCGTGCAGATCGGCGGGCCTTCCGGCGGTTGCATCCCTACCCAGCACTTGGATATCGACATCGACTACGAATCGCTGAAGACCGTCGGTGCCATGATGGGCTCCGGCGGATTGGTGGTCATGGATGAAGAGACCTGCATGGTCGATGTCGCCAAGTTCTTCATGGACTTCATTCAGCGTGAAAGTTGTGGCAAGTGCATCCCCTGCCGCGAAGGAACGAGGCGGATGTTGGAAATCCTACAGCGCATCACGCGGGGCCGGAGAAAAGAGAGAGGCATTGAGGCCCTGGAGCGGTTCCAGAGCGTGCTGCACTTGCAGAATCTGGCGGAAAGTATCCGCGATACGAGCCTTTGCGGCTTGGGCCAAACGGCACCCAATCCCGTTTTGAGCACGTTGCGATGGTTCCGCGACGAGTACGAGTCCCACATCTACGACCGACACTGTCCGGCGGCCGCCTGTAACGAGTTGGTCACCTATTCGATCGACGCCGAGAAGTGCAAAGGCTGCATGCTCTGTTTGAAGAAGTGTCCGGCCGAGGCGATCGTCGGTGCCTTGAAGTCGCCACACCACATCATTGTCGAAAAGTGCATCGGTTGTGGCAGTTGTCTGGATGTCTGCCGCACGGAAGCCATTAGCAAGGTATAGACATAATATGATCAACATCGAAGTTAACGGACGCAATGTTTGGGCCGAAAAGGGCGAGATGCTACTGACCGCGCTAAGGCGGGCCGGCATCAAAGTGCCTACGCTCTGTCACATCGACGGCCTCACGCCCACCGGGGCCTGCCGGATGTGCGTGGTCGAGGTGGAAGGTCAGCGCGGCTTGGTGCCAAGCTGCGCCTACCCCGCGGCTGACGGCATGAAAATCCGCACCCACTCGCCCCGTGCGGTCCAGGCACGCAAGACCATCATTGAGCTGCTGCTGGCCAACCATCCCGATGATTGCCTGTATTGCGTCCGCAACGGCAACTGTGAGTTGCAGCAGTTGGCCGAAGAGTTGGGCGTCCGCAGTCGCCGCTTTGCCGGCGACCGCACGCGACACACGCTCGATGCCTCAAGTCCTTCGATCGTTCGCGATCCTACCAAGTGCATCCTCTGTAGCAAGTGCGTACGGATCTGCGAAGAGGTCCAGCACGTCTCGGCCATCGACTTCATCGGCCGCGGCTCGCGATCAAAGGTCGGCACCGCCTTCGATGAAGGCTTGAATGTATCGAGCTGCGTGAACTGCGGCCAGTGCGTGACCGTCTGCCCCACCGGCGCCCTGACCGAAAAGAGCCAGATCCAGGAAGTCATCGACGCCCTGAACGATAAGGATAAGCTCGTCGTGGTGCAGCACGCCCCGGCCGTCTCGGTCGCCTTGGGCGAAGAATTCGGCGTACCCCAGGGTACCGACATCGCGGGAGCCATGACCACGGCCCTCCGCTGGCTCGGCTTCGATCGCGTCTTCGATACCTCGTTCGCTGCCGACCTGACCATCATGGAAGAAGGCTCCGAACTGGTCCATCGGCTGACCAACGGCGGTAAGCTGCCGATGCTCACCAGTTGCTCGCCGGGCTGGATCAAGTTCGTCGAGACGTACTATCCCGACTTCCTCGGCAATCTCTCGACCTGCAAAAGCCCGCAGCAGATGATGGGGGCGGTCATCAAGGGCTATTTTGCACAACAAACCGGCATCAATCCGTCGCGAATCTACAGCGTGAGCATCATGCCCTGTACGGCAAAGAAGTTTGAAGCGGCCAGGCCGGAGATGGCCCACGACGGCCTACCCGACATCGACGCCGTACTCACCACCCGCGAACTGGCCCGGCTGATTCGCATGCGTGGGCTTGACCTTGCCCAGTTGCCTGCCGACACAGCCGACACGCCCTTCGGCGAGCGAACCACGGCCGGCAAGCTCTTTGGTGCTAGCGGCGGCGTGATGGAAGCCGCCATTCGCACGGCCCACTTCCTCGTCACTGGCCAGGAACTGGAGAAGCTGGAAGTCGAAGCCGTTCGCGGCCTGGAAGGGACCAAGGAAGCCCACATCCACATCAACGGCATCGACCTGGGTGTGGCCGTCGTCAACGGGTTGGGCAATGCCTGCCGTCTTCTGGACGACCTCCGTGTCGGCCGCCGCACCGATCTACATTTTATCGAAGTCATGACCTGCCCCGGCGGCTGCATCGGCGGCGGCGGGCAGCCGATGACCGCCAGCCGCGCGGCCGTGCGGGCGCGGATGCAGGCCCTCTATCAGATCGATTCCCAGGAAGCGGTTCGCCGTTCACACCACAACGAATCGGTCAAGCGGCTCTACGATGAGTTTCTCGGAGTACCGCTGGGCGAGAAGAGTCATCACCTGTTGCATACCTCCTACGCACAGCGCGAGGCATTGATATAAGTGTTCCCAAACGGTAGTTTGTAGGGTGGGACGAGTGAAACGCGCCCCACCATTTTCCTCG
>JANXQG010000328.1 GCA_025356915.1 Planctomycetota bacterium
GCCCATGGCGACGACCTGATCGAGGAAGAGCTTTCCGAGTTTTCCAGCGGTACGGCCCTGGCCTGCATCTTGCGGCCGATCGGCTTTTGCATGGTGCCCTGCGCATCGGGTGAAACGCTCTCTTACGCGATGCGGAAAGCCCAACTCGATCAGGAACTTTGGCCAATCGGCTGGCCTGCCGAGGGCGCGCAAAAACTCCTGCCGTCCCTGTATGACTTCCATAACGTGAATGTTTCGGGCGTTACGGCAGCCAAGCTCCTGGAGGTGGTCGGCAAGCAGGTCAACGCGGCGGTGATTTACGATCACAACGCCCTTGCACGGCATGGCCTTGAACCCGACAAGGTTACCGTTTCGCATCCCCAGCAGCGAACCACTTACAGCGTCGCCCTCCGCAAGATGTTGGCAAAAGTTGGCCTGAAATTCGAGGTACGGGTCGATGAGGCCGGCAAAGCGTTTTTGTGGGTCAGTACGATGAAGCCGGTGTAGGACTACAGCAGCCCGTCCAACTCCTCCACCAGCTTCCCAAACTGCTCCATCGCCCCATCCACGGCGGCCGGCTGCTCCATATCCACGCCGGCATCGCGGAGCAGGTCGAGTGGGTCTTTTGAGCAGCCGCCTTTGAGAAAGTTCAAATAGTCGTTCAGTTCCCCCGCCCCGCCGCTGGTCACGCGATCGGCCAGGCAGATCGCAGCCGACATACCCGTGGCGTATTTGTAGACGTAAAACGCACGATAGAAGTGCGGAATCCGCAGACACTCCAGGCTCAGCTCTTCGTCGATCGCGAAGTCAGGCCCGAAATATTGCTTGAGCAACTCGCGATAGATCTCGCGGAATCGATCCAAGGTCAGCGGCTCGCCCGATTCCGACGAGGAATGGGCTAGCTTCTCGAACTCGGCGAACATCGTCTGGCGGAAGATCGTGGCCCGCATGGCGTCGAGCTGGCGGTTGATGAGGAATGCCCGCTCTTCGTCGCTCCTCGCGTTGTTGAGCAGATAACGGCTCAAAAGTTGCTCATTGAACGTGCTGGCCACCTCGGCCACGAAAATCACATAGTTGTAATAGGCGAACGGCTGCTGTCGGGCCGAATGCCAACTGTGCATCGAATGGCCTGCCTCGTGCGCAAGCGTGAAGACATGGTCCAGCACGTCGGGCTGGTAGTTCATGAGGATATACGGATCGCTGTCGAAGGTTCCGGAACTAAAGGCCCCGCTCTGCTTGCCGCGGTTCTCGTAGCGATCGCACCAGCGGCCGCGAAGCCCCTTTTCCAATGCCCCGCAATACTCGCTGCCCAATGGTTCGAGTGACTTCAGCACCACGTTTACCGCCTGCTCCCAGGTCTGCTTGCGCTGCAAGCCAGCCAGAATCGGCACGTAGGTATCGTAGTGGTGGATCTCCTTCAGCCGCATCTTCCGCCGCCGCAAGTCATAGTAGCCATGCAAGGCGGGCAGATGGCGATGTACCGACGCAATCAGGTTGTTGTAGACCGTCACCGGCACTTGATCGGGAAATAATGCCGCCTCCAGGGCACTGGGATAGCTCCGCGCCTTTGCGTAATAGATATCGGCTTGCATCGAACCGGCCAGCGACGCAGCCAGCGCGTGAGAGTGATCGGCATACTCGCGGTAATACTGCTGAAATGCCTTCCGCCGCACGCCCCGATCAGGCGAGTGCAACAAGGTACTGAAGCTTGCGTGGCTCAGTTCGACCACCTCGCCGCAGTCGTTCTTGATGCCGCCAAACTTCAAGTCCGCATCGTTGAGCTGGCGGAATATCTGCTGCGCCGCCTGGGCCATTTCCGACTGCATGGCCAACAGCTTTTCTTCCTTCTTCCCCAGCGTGTGCGGCTTGTAGCGGAGCACCCGCTGTAGGATCAGCTTATAGGGAGCCAAAGCGGGCGAATCGAGAAAAGTCTTCATCTTCGCCGCCGGAATGGCCAAAATTTCCGGGCGGATGTAGCTTGCCGCCTGCGCCGCGCGGCTGGCCACGGCCATGAAGCGGCCATGCATCCGTTGATACTGGCTCTCGCCCACATCCTCGGCCGTCTTCAAAAAGGCATAGTTCCCCAAGCCTTCCGCCGCCCGATCGAGATCGAGATCGAACTTTAAGCACTCGGCCAGCGACTCGGGACTTTCCGCCAGCTTTCCCTGAAACCGGGCATATTCACCAATCCCGCCCTCCCACGCGTCAAACGCCGTTTCCCAGGCGGCATCGCCGGCGAAGAGGCTCGAAAGATCCCATGTGTCGGAAGATTTGACTTTACTGCGCAGAGGAAGCTGTTTGATACGTGCCATGGAGGAAGCTGGGGGGGTAGGGCTGGTGATTCTGAAAGCAAGGTACCCCAAATTCTACCCGCCTTCCAGCAGCGATCCAACCCCCTGTCAAATCTCCCCAAGGGATAGGCCAACGAGGTCCGCGATCGATCGCAATTTGTTCGGCGCGGCGAGGTAGCCGATGCCGCAGTGCAGGTGTAGTTGGAACTGCTTGCGAAGCACCTCGTCCGATGTGCCCAAACCGTCCTGCACACAGCGTTGCTTGAACAATGCCAGGAAAAGCTCGTGATAATTGCCGCCAAAGACCGGCCAGGCCATTTCCACGTTGCTGTCCGCCTGGATATTGATCGGGGTCGGCGGCGTTGGCTCGGCCAGCGAGACGCAGAGTGCCCATCGGCAGAGAATGTTCCACTGCGCAATGCCTGTCTTCACCTTCAGCCGGATGAGCTGCTCTTTCGCCTGCGACGAAACGCGAACCTGCTTGATGCTCATGGCTGCTAAAGCTAGGGCTGATCGAACATGAGACCAGCTATCGAGAGATCGCTGATCTCTTGAGCATTATCGATCGCGATTTGATTGATTCTGTCCCAAGATTAGAGGGCGCCACAAAACACCCGTTGCAGTATAGCCCTGGTCAAGCTAATGCGTCAATGAATGCTGGCATCCCTCTTCAAGCTCTCCCACACAAAGCTGAATTCACTCTTGGCCCCCTTCTTGTACTCCTTGAGCGTCGGCGAGTAGGTCTGGACATCGACTTTGTTCTGCTCCGGGCGGAACGTGAATATCCGCAGCCATCCGTTGCCGCCGTTGGGTTCGTCCTGATAGTCTTGCAAAACCACATGTACCGGCCGGGTGGCCTGGGTTGTCTTCGTGATATACGCTTCACCGCCGTAGTGGCCGCAGAGGACCAGGAATATCTGTGGCGATGGTTCGAGAAGCTGCTCCCACACATGTCCGGGTGTCTGTCGATCCGGGCCGCTGACGGCTGTGCCCTTGCCTATCTCGCCCTCGGGTGTGAGCATCTGGTGCGTCGTCAGGATGACTGGCATGTCTGCATGGTCGGCCATGACTTTTTTGGCCCATTGGATCTCGGCCTTCGGTGCAGCAACGGCCAGCTCGAGCATAATGAACTTGTATCCGCCGCCAGAGAATGTCTGATAGGAACTGAATCCCGAGGGAGAGGCCCCACCGTACCAGGGATACTTCTTGAATCGCTGAGGGCCGTAGTAGTCCACGAACTTACGGCAGGTATAGCTGCCCCTCTTGCCGTCCATCAGGTCGTGGTTGCCGCAGGCCATGCCGTAGGGAACCACGTCATTCAGCTTATCCATGAAGCGGACCGAGTTCTTGAATTGTGCATCGACATAGCCAGCGTCCACGTTGTCGCCCACCGTCACGACGAACTTAATCTGGAGCTTCTCGATGTTCTGGCATATCCACTCGGTCTGAGCCATGCCCACCTTCGTGTACTTGGCAGCGTAGTTCTGGGGATCGGGGAGCACGACAATGGAGAAATCCTTAGCTTCTGCATTGGTAGGGCCCACAAACGGGGCCAGCAATGCCAGAAGCATCAGCCTAAATTGCCAAGCTCGTTTCGTACTTTGAAATGTCGGCATCGATCATCTCCTGTGTGGATCGGTCGGTCCTGCCCTTGCAGCGATTATACTCTACGAGGACGCGAATAATACTAACCCGAACCGCAGTGCGCAAAAGGAAATGTCAAGCGTCTGGCGGAATTATTTCACAATCTTTCACCACGGTGCAGTATTTTGCTTGCAATCTAATCAGACTTGTGGCATAATTATGTCAGATGGATTTTGCTTTCGGACATTAGGAGTGACCTTGTGCTAGGCGAAGAACGGCGTAGCCACTTGTTGGAAATTGTGAGAAACCTCCAGTTTGCCTCGTTACCGCAGTTGGTCGAGCAGATGGGGGTATCGGAATCCACAATCAGAAGGGATTTGGAGCTGCTTGAAGAGCAAGGTGCTACGCGACGTATTCACGGTGGTGTGTTATTCGTTGGAACGGCGGCTAAAGTCCCCCACTTTAAATCCCGTGAGCCGGCTCAGTGGAACCTCAAGAAAGTCATTGCCCAGTCTGCGGCGGCACTGGTTGAGGATGGTGACACAGTCCTTTTGGATGGTGGGAGTACAACTTATGAGGTGGCTAGATTATTGGTCGGTCGGCCGCTGCACGTAGTGACCAATTCCTTGCCGGTGGCTAATCTTTTCGCCTCCAACGCCAATAGCGACCTAGTATTGATCGGTGGCAATGTTTGCACGCGGACCGGCGTGGTTCGCGGCCCGTATGCCGACCAGATGTTATCGCAGGTCCGTGTGCGGAAGACGATCCTCAGCACGGCTGCCGTGTGTGAAGAAGGTTTTTTCAACAACAACATGCTGTTGATCGAGACGGAACGCGCCATGATGCGGGCCGGCAAAGAAGTGATTGTTGTGGTCGATAGCACCAAGTTTGGCAACCAAAGCCTGGGGCACGTTTGTTCGCTGAGCACGGTTGACCACGTGGTGGTCGACTCGCAACTCAGTGACGAGTGGCGGAGCAAACTGACTGCTGCGGGAGTACACCTGATGGTGGCCGAGGTTGGTGAGCCGGTCACGGTGAATTGAGAACAGAAGTAAACATTCCGGGCAGTCCTGAAAAACATAGACATTCAGATCGTGAGTAACCATGAGCATCGCTGCACCGATTGATCGGAATCTTATCGAGCAGATCGTTCGCGAGATCGTGCTGGCCCAGATAGGCGGCCCTGCGGGCAAGCCGAATCTGGTGGTCAGCGTATCGGCCAGGCATTGCCATCTTACCGACCAAGACACGGAAACGCTTTTCGGCAAAGGGCACAAGTTGACCGTGCAGAAGGATCTGTACCAGGACGGCTACTTTGCGGCGGAAGAGACGGTGATGCTCGTTGGCCCGAAGCGACGAATGCTGCCGACGGTGCGGGTTTTAGGCCCCACGCGGCCGGAAACACAGGTCGAATTGGCCTTCACGGACGGCATCTCGCTGGGCATCGACCTGCCGGTCCGGCTCAGCGGCAACGTCAAAGACACGCCGGGCTGCGTGCTCGTCGGCCCCAAGGGCGTTGTCGAATTGAAACAAGGCGTGATCCGTGCCGAGCGGCACGCCCACATGAGCCCCGATGATGCCGAGTTTTATGGCGTCAAGAATGGCGACCTCATGAGCCTGCGGGTCGATTCGTCCTGCAGTATCGTGTTCAACGGCCTGCAAGTGCGGGTCGGCAAGAACATCAAATTGGAAGTCCACCTCGACACGGATGAAGGTAATGCGTGCAACCTCGATCACGCGACGCAGGTGGAGTTATTTAGACCGTAATTGCAATTATTGAAAGCGCACCCACTAACCCGAAGTTTTTTTCTACAAAGGAGAGTATCCTCATGGCAAAGTCAATGGAAGCGTTGGGTATGATTGAAGTCAAGGGCTTTGTGGTCCTTGTCGAAGCCACCGACGCCATGCTGAAGGCCGCGAACGTCCAGTTTTATGGCTGGGACAAGGTCGGCAGCGGGCTCGTCAGTGCATTTGTTGTTGGCGACGTGGCTGCCGTCAAGGCAGCCACCGATGCCGGTGCCGCGGCCGCAGGCCGAATCGGCGAAGTCGTCAGCGTGGCGGTCATTCCGCGTCCGCACGAGGACCTCGGCGTCATTCTTCCGTCCGCTCAAAAGGCTGGCGGCTCTGACTGAAATAGAACCGAGTACGTCAGGCTTTCCAGCCTGACCGCTTCCGGTTTACTGTCAGCCTAAAAAGGCTGACATACAAAGAATCACGAACCGAATCAACCCCTAAATAATCAAGCATCGAAGGGAAATGACTATTATGCAAGACGCCATCGGACTATTAGAAACCAAAGGACTCGTGGCCCTCGTCGAGGCCACCGACGCCATGGCCAAGGCCGCCAATGTGACCATTCTCAAGCGAGTGCAGATCGGCGGAGGTTTGGTGACGACCGTTGTCCGCGGTGACGTGGGCAGCGTGCGAGCCGCCGTTGAAGCCGGCGCCGCCGCCGCGCAACAGGCCGGCGAACTGGTCGCCAGCCACATCATCCCTCGCCCGGCCGACGGAATCGTCGCGGCGTATTTGTCGTAAGGGAGAAGAGGGTGGAGGAGGGATTAGGGATTGGATATCGCGGCAAATTGCCTGCTTTCCAGCCCTGAGAGGCTATCCGAAAATGGTTCGTGGAAGCGGCGTCCCGCCGCTTTTTCCAAGCGGCAAGATGCCGCTTCCACGGTTTTCGGATAGGTTCTAAGTCCCCAGCCCCCAGCCACACTACCATGAAGATTCTCGTAGCCAACCTCGGTTCGACAAGCTTCAAATACCGGTTGTTCGACATGGACAGCCAGTGTCAGCTTGCGCGCGGAGGCATTGAACGGATTGGTTCGCCCGAGAGCCGCTGCACGGTCCAGATTGGCGACTACAACCAGGATATTTCAGTCAAGGCAGCCGACCATGTCGAGGCCGTTCACCACGGTCTAAGCCAACTGACCGACGCCGCGCACGGATGCCTTCGCGATGCGTCGGAAGTGTCCGCCATCGCCTTCAAAACGGTCCACGGCGGACGCTATAGCGGAGTGCAGCGGGTTACGCCCGACGTGCTCGCGGCGATGGAGGAAATGTGCGGCGTTGCCCCGGCGCACAATCCGCCGTATATCGCCGCCATGCGACTGCTGGCCGATAAGCTGCCGCAAATTCCGCTCGTGGCCGCTTTTGAAACGGATTTCCATACGACGATCCCGCAGTACAACCAGCTCTATGCCATTCCCTATGAATGGTCCGAATCCGGCTGCGTCCGTCGCTGGGGATTCCACGGGGCCAGCCACCGTTACATCGCCGGACGAACGGCCGAGTTGCTCGGTCGCACGGACCTGCGGATTATCTCCTGTCACCTGGGCGGTTCCAGCTCGTTGTGCGCCATTCGCAATGGTCAGAGCGTGGCCACGACCATGGGCATGAGCCCGCAGAGTGGTCTGCCGCAGAATAACCGCGTGGGCGATTTCGATCCATTTGCCCTGCCGCGGATCATGCGGCAGACCGGCAAGTCGCTTACGGAAGTGCTGTCGATTTTGGCCAACCAGAGCGGTTTGCTGGGCATCAGCGGCGTGAGCACGGACTACCGGGATATTGCCGAAGCAGCCGGCAACGGCAACGTCCGGGCGAAGCTGGCATTGGACGTTTACGCCGCCAGCGTGCGGCATTACCTAGGGGCCTACCTGGTCGAACTGGGTGGGGCCGATGTCCTTGTTTTTACCGGCGGCATCGGGGAAAACCGAAACAATCTGCGGACTGCCGTTTGCCACAACCTTGCCGAGTTGGGCATCGTGCTCGATCCGGTGGCTAACCAGCAGGCCTGCGGTGAGGTCTCGATCCACGCTTTGCAGAGCCGTGTGCAGATTTGGGTCATGCCGACCAACGAAGAGTTGGTCGTGGCTCGATTGGCCGCGAAATTATTAAAGGAATCCCCCTCTCCCATTGCGGGAGATGGTCGGTGTGATGGGAAGGAATAAAAAGCCATGATGATCGCCAAAGTTACCGGTTCGCTTGTTGCCACTCAGAAGGTCGAGACGCTGGTCGGCCATAAACTGATGCTGGTCGAGCTTTATCGGCTCGATCCGACCACGCGCAGCAGCTTGGTAACCAGCGGCCGCGTGCTGGTGGCGGTCGATACCGTCGGTGCCGGCGAGGGCGAAATGGTACTCATCACGCAAGGCTCCAGCGCCCGACTGACTCCGGAAACAAAAACATTGCCCGTGGACACCGTGATCATTGGTATTCTCGATACGGTCCACGTGGCACAAACGTGTGTGTACAACAAGGAACAGAAATCCTAGCGACGGATCGCGCTGGTCCTGTAGGAAGCCCTTACCCCGCCCCTCTCCCAAAGCGAGAGGGGGATATTAGGAAGCCCTGTCCCAAAAGGAGAGGGGGATATTAAATGGTCTCAATCGACGAAACTCTGATACGCAGTGTTGTTGAACAGGTTCTTTCACGGATGGGCGGCATGGTCCCGCCTTCGTCCAATGGCAGCAACCAGGGCCGCTTCGGCCTGTTTACCGACGTACCCAGTGCCGTGGCCGCAGCCCGCGAGGCGTTTGAACGACTCTCTGGCATGACGATCGAGGATCGCCGCCGCATCATCCAGCACATCCGCCGCATCTCGATTGAGCAATGCGTCGAGCTTGGCACGATGGAGATGGAAGAGACGAAGATTGGCCGCTTGCAGCATAAGATCGAGAAGCTCAAGACTCTCGGCGAACGCGCTCTGGGGGTCGAGTTTCTCCGTAGCGAAGTGTTTAGCGGCGATCATGGCCTGACGGTGATCGAGCATGCCCCCTTCGGAGTCATCGGCGCGATCACGCCGGTCACGCACTCGCTGCCGACAATCACCGGCAACGCCGTGAGCATGATCGCGGGCGGTAACACGCTCGTCGTCAATCCGCATCCCAGCGGCAAGAAGGTCGCTGCCGAAGGCGTCCGCCGCTTCAACGAGGCCATCTATCGCGACCTGGGCATCGATAACCTGATTTGCGTGATCGTCGAACCGACGTTGGAAACGGCCGACGCCCTTTTCAAGCATCGCGACATCGCCCTGATCTGTGTTACCGGCGGGCCGGCCGTCGCACGTGCTGCCATGCAGCAAACGAAGCGCGCCGTGGTCGCCGGGCCGGGCAATCCGCCTGTGGTCGTCGATGAGACCGCCGAACTAGATCGCGCCGCCCGATCGATTATCACCGGGGCCGCCTACGACAACAATCTTTTGTGCATCGCCGAAAAGGAAGTTTTCGTCGTCGAGTCGGTCTTCGATGCCATGATGTCCGCCATGGAGCGGGCCGGGGCCGTGCGGCTTTGTGCCAAGGAAATTGACGCCCTGACGAAGGTCGCCATCACCAGTGTGGGCGAAGGTGCCCACAAGCATGACGTGGCGGCCAAGGATTTCATCGGCAAAGACGCCGCCGTGCTGGCCAAGGGGATCGGCAAGACGATTCCCGCCAATGTCGAAGTGATCTTCGGCGAGACGGACGAATCCAATCCATTTGTGCCCGTCGAACAGATGATGCCCTTCCTCCCCTTCGTCCGCTGCCGGAACGTGGACGAGGCGATCGCGAAGGCCAAGGAAGCCGAGCACGGTTTCCGCCACACGGCCATCATCCATTCAACGAACGTAAACAACATGACCAAAATGGGCCGTGCGATGGACACGACTCTGTTCGTCAAGAACGGTCCGTGCATGGCAGGGCTGGGACTCGGCGGAGAGGGCTATACCTCGTTTTCCATCGCTACACCCACCGGCGAAGGCGTGACCACGCCGCTGACGTTCACCCGTGAGCGTCGCTGCTCGATGATCGATAACTTGAGGATTTTGGGAAAGTAGCATAGGCATTTTGCCTGTGTAATGCAAAAGCAGGCTGGAAGCCTACTCTACGAAGGAACACCCATGTACTACGGTCGTGTTGTCGGAAGCGCAACCTCGACGGTGAAGCATCCTTCCATGGAAGGCAGCAAGCTGTTGTTGGTCATGGCGCTACAGGCCGACGGCCACACACCCGAGGGCGATCCGATCCTCGTGGTCGATCGGCTCGGCGCGGGACATGACGAAGCGGTAATGGTCACCAGCGACGGTATCGGCACCCGCGAACTTTTGCATAGCAAGACCTCGCCGGTCCGTTGGTCCGTGATGGGATTACCCGATACGAAATAGGAGTAGGTCAGGCTTTCCAGCCTGACCGGTCGGTGTCAAGATCGG
>JANXQG010000386.1 GCA_025356915.1 Planctomycetota bacterium
CTCTATTACAATCAGCCGTGGCGACAGCCGAACTTCCTGGCCCTGGCCTATGCCCTTGCCGCCAGGGAAACAAGCATGAGGTCGATCCGCGTTGGTCAGCAGGTGCTGGATGAGATCGCGCGGCTGAAGAAGAGCGACGCATTGCTTTGCGACGTAGGCAATTGGCGGATTTCACAGCGATTCATGCAACGCTGGGGCTGGGAACCGCATTGCCCGGCCGCCTGGTGGCATCGGCACTTCATCAAGCGATTCTACGGAACTTATCCGCCCCGGCCCGCGTGGTTGAATTGAGTTGCATGACGGCCTCGATCATAACCTGGCCAATTGCCGCCATTGCTACCCACCGTAGCCGTAGGGTGGGGAGAGCGCAGCGAGCCACACTTTTTTTCGGCTCTTCCGGCTTTAGGTGCGAAACATGCGTAATTGTAGGTTGGGCTTATTGTTCTCGATGGTTCGACTTCGTGCGCAACCCACCATTTGCCGGGTAGTTCGCTTCACGCACCCTACAATTCCCCCCTGCCCGGCCCTCCAATCGATTTAATCGTTAAAGTCACTATGTTAAAACAACTATAGCTGTCAATAATACCTCAAGGAGATGTTAAGCTGTACCGACGCGCATCGAATTTTTCAACGTCCTATCCAGTATATGGCGACAATGCAGATAAGACCGCACAGGCCACAAAGAGCTTATGCCTGGCACGGACCGCAGAGAACGGCATTCGCTTACATTTGTGCCATGTGTTGCTTGCGGCATTACGGACAACGGAATTCGATTCCCGACCAGTTTTAACATGGAGGTAGGATCGTGCGAACTGTGACGCACAAGACCAATCGATCCCGGCAACGGGGCATGGCAATCATCTTTTTAGGATTGATGAGCCTGGGATTTGCCTCGTGCAAATCGTCTCACAATCCGACCTGCCGGAGCGAGGCCCCACCGCCTCGTCGGGCGGAGACCAACATCGATCCGGGATTCCCGCGAGGCAATAACGCCTTCCGCCAGGTCTCCTACCAAGAGGTCCGGGGTGCTGTGCCCCAACTCGCCGGCGCGGAGATGGTCAACGATGACGACATCTGCATGACCTGCCACGAGACGTACGTCAAGTCGTTCCACGACAACGTACACCGCGGGCAGAACTGCGAGTCGTGTCACGGTCCAGGCAGCAAGCACGTGGAAACACGCGGCAAGGAGCCGGGGCTGATCTTCAGCTTCAAGAAGGGTGTCGATCCGGTCGCCAAGGCCGAGGCATGCTTGAAGTGCCATGAGCAGAACCAGTGTGCGGCCGGAACCCAGTGGCGGACCTCCAAGCACGCGCATTGCGGCGTCTCCTGCGTCGATTGCCACCGCGGCCACTACAATGTGCCGTTTGGAACACCCGCCACCACCTCGCCGAAGGATGCTTCCTTCACGCCGGGCGTGAAGGCCACGCTTGTTTCCTACAACGCCGAGGCCGACGCGGCCAAGAAAAACCTCCCTTCGCTCCGCGGCACATCGCACAACCTGGGCGCCATGGCACCGGACTTGTGCTTGAAGTGTCATAGCGATATGCGGGACCTGGTCCGCATCGCCGGGCCGCACCAGATTGGTGGAGACAACTGCTTCAACTGTACAACCTGCCACGACGCGCACGGCCAGATCAAGGAGTCAACTCGCAAGGATCTCTGTCTGAGCTGCCACAAGGGCGCTCCGACGATGGCCTGGCACTCTTCGACCCACGAACGCTTTGGCGTCGCCTGCACCGACTGCCACAACCCGCACCCACATTCCAACGTGCGGCAGATCGTCAATATCAGCCACACGAACGTGGAGCGACCCAAGCGGCTGGCGATGGCGGTCCAGGAACCGGAGGCCTGCTACAAGTGCCACCAGAAGGTTTTTGGCCAGAATCACCTTCCTTCGCATCATCCTATCATGGAAGGAAAGATGGTCTGTTCCGACTGCCACGACCCGCACGGGCAACTTGAGAAGAACCTCAAGGCAGAGAATGTCAACCAGCTCTGCTACAAGTGCCATGCGGAGAAGACCGGTCCGTTCGCCTATCCGCACCCGCCGGTGAATGAGAACTGCGATATTTGCCACGAGCCGCACGGCACGGTGGCCAACAACCTGCTCAAGCAGCCGATCACGTTCCTCTGCATGCGATGCCACGTCGGCCACCGCGATGCAAACCACGGCTCGCCAAACCGCTTTAACCCGGTGACATGGACGCCGAGCAACGAGGGCAGCCGCGTGAACATCGACATCAACGCGAATACTCGTGCCGCGATGTTCACCAACTGCACGAACTGTCATACCCAGATTCACGGCTCCGACGTACCATCGCCGAACCAGCCGAACCCTGGAATCATGTCTCGCTAAGTTTTTTAAAACTTCCAACTAACCTTAGAAAACCAATCAAACTAGATACCAAGGGGGGGACCTGGTCGTGAAGGTCAACTATTTAACACTACTCGCGGGGGCAACGATACTGCTGCTCTCCGCGGCGACAACGCGAGCCGAAGAATCGGCCGCATCAGCCCTGGCAACGGACGCCAATACGGCTCCGGCAGCCAAGGCGCAAACGGCAAGCACCGCGCAAGTCGCGGCGTACCGAAGCGACACCGTCGCCTATTGCGACGACTGCGATCCGGTGCGAGATTTTATTGTTCGGGCCGGAGCCTGGGGGGTACATGCAACAGGCTCGCCGAACAAAGTCGGCGAATACCAGAGTTTGATGTCCTCGCCCTTCTGGGATGCCGACGGCATCTGGAGCAACGGTGAGCGGACTGTCGATGTCACCGTTACCGGCACCGACAACGAGACCAGCGATGCGAGAGTCCATTACTTCGGCTCGCACATGCAGGCTGACGTCGATTATCTGCGATTCGAGCACCAGCTCGATGCCCATAATTATGCGGGCTGGAACTACAACGGCAACAACACGGTCGGCCCGTCGAATACGACGACTTCGGCCCAGGACCGCACCAGCATCGTCGTCTTCAGCCGAGACAATCCCAACCCGGGGCGGGATTACGCGATCCGCGTGCAGGAATTCAAGGCTAACTTCAAGGGGAACCTGACGGAGAATCTGAAGTGGCGAGTGAATGTCTTCGGCATCGACAAGGAAGGCGACCGGCAGGTTAACTCCTTCACGCACTGCTCGTCGGCGACATCAAACGGCTCGCAGATGGTCAATCCGACGACCGGGGTCCACAGCGCCGTGACGAACAACCAGTTGACGAGCCAGTGCCACTCGGTCAGCCAGGCCCAGCACATTGACTGGCAGACGACCGAAGTCACTCCCTCGCTCGAATGGCGCATAGGATGCGACACGGCGGTCGAGTACTCGCACACCATCCGTCAGTTCACCCAGAACGACCAGGCGGTGACCTATAACTACGCAGGCAATGACGCCCTCTACACGGGCGACCCGACCAACAGGGCTGGGTTGGCCATCGTGCCCAACAACCAAACCCAGATCGATCGCCTCAAGTTCTCCACGAAGATCGGCTGCGACACGGACGTCTACATGCTCGGCTATGCGGGCTATAACAAGGACGAACTTCGCGACACCGACCGGACCTTCAACGGCGCTGACCTGCGGATCACCAACAGTTCGCTGGAGAAGCTGACCCTAACCGCCCGCGGCAAGTACTACCGCGAAGACAGCTCCTTACCGACCACGCAGTTGCAGGGCAACTACTACGCCGAAGACAATGCCAACTTCAGGGACATGAGCGGGAGTGACCAGATCAATCGTGAAGTGCATACCTTCGGCCTCGACGCCCGCTGGCGTCCGTTCCAGGATGAGTGCGGCACCATCCGCAGCCGGATGGCAATCGTCGGCGGCTACGAATACAGCACGCTGATGCGCGAGAATGCAGGCGCTGAACTCACGGCTGCCAACAACGGCCCATTCGTGGTCAATGGCGGCACGGCAAACGGCAGCGTGTTTACCCAGCCCAACTCGAACAAGAATACCTTCTTGGTCGGCGTGGAGGAGAAGTGGTCTGCTTGCTGGACTACGTACATCCGCTATAAGTATATTCAAACGGAATATCCGCTTTACGGCATAACGCCCGAAGCGGGAACTTCGGTTAATTTCGCGCTGAACAGCAACCTGCCGACGCAGGAGAACCGCATCGAGATGGGCGGGACTTGGACGCCGACCGACACGCTCATGGTCAATGCCACGTTCTACATCGAGAACGCGCTGAACGATGCGCCCTATGTGAGATGGTCGAGTAACTCTCTGCCTTTCGTCGTGAGCACCTGGTGGGCGCCCACGGAGTGCTGGTCGCTATCGGCTGGGGCTGCCGTGATGGACGGTTATATCAACCAGGATGTCTCGTTGGGGCAACTTCGTCCGATTCCCTCAACCAATGTCAGCGGACTCACCGCACCATGGCAGTATAACAGTAGCGCTGACGTGTTTAACCTCGGTTCCCGCTATATGATCACCGAGAAGGCCTCGCTGAGTGGAGAATTTGAGTACGTGCATGGGCTGAACTCCGTCTATGCCCCGGTCGATCCGGCCACATCGACGCCAATCGTGCCAGGTGCGCCTGGCAACGGTCCCGCAGCTCCTTATACGCTCGGCCAGTACTCACTGGTCAAGATGCAGTCGTTCCGTTTGGGCGCAGGGCTTGATTACCGATTGCGGCCTCGTGTCACCACGTTTGCCCGCTACAACTACTACGACTACCAGGATATTTCCTCCGGCTTGACCAGCGGCCAAGCCCACATGCTCCTGGGTGGAATGAGCGCGTTGTTCTAAACAACGCTTGACTGAAAAGAAGTGGACGCCTCGCGGGGCAACAGGAGTTCCTGTTGCCCCGCAGCGTTTTCCGCAACAAGGTTTCCCAGGGAAACTGCACTTTCCGTTTTACGTAGGGCTGCCTCAACCAGACTTTGCCGTTCTCCTGCTCCTGCACCCGCCTGGGCTTGCCCCGTAAACAAATCCCGCCCGATCACTCCAATACGCCAAGCCCAACTTTACATCGCCCTGGGCACTCTTCTACTTTGCGGGGCGGCAATAGGAAAGCGTCAACAGCACGTAGCCCGTTACCAGATTCGGGTCGCCTTCCAGCCAGCGGCTCTTGGAATTGGTCCAAGAGCCGTTGGCTTGCTGCCTGGAGGCCAGTTCTGCTATAAGCTCTTTCCGCCAGTTGTGCTTCACGCCTTTGGCATCTTCCAGGGTATCGCTGCCGAAGGCGGACAGGGCCTTGGCGAATACATGATAATAGTAGTAAAGACCATCCGGCCCGATGCCCGGGTTGGTCTTCAGGTCGTAGTTCTCCTTGATCCATTTCGTGGCCGCCTTAACGCGCGGATCATCAGCCTTCACGCCACAATAGATCATGCTCTTCAGGCCGGAGTAGGTCATTGATGCGTAGCTTCGCAGACCGCCGTTGGGTAGTTTGCCAGCCTCGCTCTCACCGTCATTCGCCGGCGTGTAGTAGAAACCGCCGTCAGGATTCTTGGCCGCAACCGGCGTCGTGTTATGTTCGCTTTCCAAGTTCTGGCAGCGAGAAACAAAGACCAATGCCTTCTTCATGGCTTCATCATCCGGACCGTTGCCGGCTTCCTTCAAGGCATCGACCATGAAGGCCGTGTTCGACAGGTCCGGCCGCTTGTGACGGCCATAGCCGGCACCGCCGTAGAACGGATCGGATTTGTCGATCTTCTTCGTCTTGTCGTTCTCGTTCGGATCCTCGGTCCACTGGGTTGCCTTGAGATACTTTTCCGCATTGCGAATGATCTTCTCATAACGCTTGTCGGCGTTGGCCTCGAGAAAACAGGTCAAGCCGATGCACGTCTCGTAGTTCTTGTAGCCAAGCTTTGGGCTATAGATGCCGCCGTCGGCCTGGACCGAGCTTTCCAGAAGCTTCAGGCTGCGAGCCACCAGCGGGTCGTCCGGCGAGCGGCCGTTCCGCAGCAGTCCGGTGGTCACCAGGGCTGTCACGCCAATGCCCGCCTGGGGTGTGAACTCGCCATCGGGAGACTGGTTTTTGGTCAGATACTCAATCGCCTTGGTCACCAGGGCGTCGATCTTAGGATCGGCCACAACGGCTGCGCCCAGGTTGTCCAAGTAGAGCAGTCCGGTCGCTGAAATGGTCGTAACGGCGGTCGCCATGGCAAGAAAGCGGCGACGAGAGACGGAATGTTGTGCGGTTCTAGTGTTCATTATGGGAGGACTCCAAGAAAAACGGGATAGGAAGGATGCGGGGAACAGATACACTGCATTCTACGTTCCAGAGCAGAACAAGAGGCAAAAAAATGCATTATTCCTATACTATAGCATGATTTCCGACGATTCAAGTTCTTTCCAAGACGTTCAGGTGTCGAAAGGATCGACAACCGTGTCGAAAAGACCGGCATCGCGGAGGTTTTGTTAAACTTCCTGACTGTTTGGGGGATTGACGAGCTGGAATTCGCCGATTAAAATCAGGAGCGTCGGCCTGCTGTAGGTGGGTTCCTGCATGTAGGGCGAGGGTAAGAACCCTATGCACAATCACGAGACGAGGAAGCCCATGTCCGAAGAAATGGATCGCCGCACGTTTGTCACAGGATCACTTCTTTCCTCCGCCGGCATTGCGATCGCGGGGGCATCGCATGGAGCGGACGGTTCGCAAGCGGCCACCCCGCCAGTGCCGCAGGCTGGTTTGCCCCGAGGCAAGATCGGAAAGCTCGAAATCAGCCGCCTGATTCTCGGCGGCAACCTGCTGACGCATTTCACGCACAGCCGGGACTTGCGATACGTCTACAATCTTGCCGCGCGCTACAACACGGACGAGAAGATCCTGGAGACGCTCGCGACCGCCGAGTCGCATGGTGTCAATGCCGTGACCATGCACAATCCGCCGCATCCGATGTCGCTCTTGCGTCGCTACCGCAAGGAGCGGGGCGGCAAGATCCAGTGGATCATCTGCCCAACGGCGGCGGTGGAGCCGGGCCTAGCCCAGTACCGCCAACACGTTGAGGAGTTGATCAAGGACGGCTGTGAAGCGATTTATCTGTGGGGTGTTCATGCGGACTCGTTGGTGGCGCAGGGAAAAATCGACCTGGTTGCGGAGGCGGTCGAGTTGCCGAAAAAATATGGCGTGCCATCGGGGGTGGGCGGCCACGCGCTGGAGGTTGTCCAGGCCTGTGAGCGGCACGGCGTAAAAGCCGACTTCTATATTAAGACGTTCCACAACCACAGCTACCCGACGGCGCCCAAGCCCGAGCAGATCAAAGGGCCGTTGAACGAATATCCCGGTTACTGGTGCTCCAATCCGCAAGAGACGGCGGATTTTATGAAGGGCGTTCAGAAACCGTGGATTGCCTTCAAGACGATGGCGGCGGGCGCGATTCCGCCCCGGCAAGCCTTCCGCCGTGCCTTTGGGAGCGGTGCTGACTTCGTGCTGGCCGGCATGTTCGACTTCGAGATTGCCGAAGACTCACAAATCGCCCAAGAGGCAGTGGCCACCCATCGCAACCGCGAGCGGCCCTGGCGGGCTTGAAGCCAAAAGCCAAGCAAAAGCAATCGATAACTCTGAAAGGGTCTTTTCATGTCTCCGAAGAATTCTTGGCTGCGTGTCGTGAAGCAGATGATTTTTGCATTGGCCGCGGCCCTCGCATTTCGGGCTGGCACGGTAAAAGCCGACGAGTACACTTGGTCCGGCGGCACTGCGGGGACATGGAATATCTCGAATGCGAATTGGTCCGTTACCTCGGGGACTCTCTGGGATGAC
>JANXQG010000390.1 GCA_025356915.1 Planctomycetota bacterium
CCCCGGGTATGTTGCAACAGCTCAGCATTAACCAAGTAATCGTAGAGTACCAGATCGGCGAGGGCAAGAGTCTTCTGCCCACGGACCGTGATCAGCTCAGGATCGCCCGGCCCGGCGCCGACAAGATAGACCTTGCCGAGAGAATTCTTCACGTTCTCAGCCATCCACGTTCCACGATTAACGGAAGACAATGTACAGGATCACGAAGGTTGCCAAAACGACTGCCGCAACGACACGATAGCTGCCCAGCGTCCGTCCTCCGGATTGGCTGCGGAGCGGCTCCCGCCAGTTCTCCCAAATCAGCAGCTTGGCCTCTTCTTTCACCGGTTCCGGCATGGCGAGCGATCCCACAATCAAGAGCACGCAACAGGCTAAGAACATATAGAACGAGACCATCATTTGGTGCATGTTGATGCCACTCCAACCCTCGAAGCGTTTGAAGTCGCCATGGTTCTGTAGGACAAAAGCGGCGAGACCAAGGATGGCACCAGTCACCATGGTCAGGTAGGCTGCCTTTCCCGACGCGCCGCGCCAGAAAACACCAAAGACAAAAACGACCGAGATGGGTGGCGCCATATAGCAGATGAGAGCGATCAACCCTTCGTAGATGGTTGGGTAGTTGTCAAAGATCGGTGAAGCCACGATGGCCAGCACAGTAGCCGCGACGGTGGTGATCTTGCCGACGACAACCAGTTGGTGATCGGAAGTCTGTGGCCGCCAGCGTTGATAGATATCATAAGCCACGAGCGTGGCGGTGGAATTCAGAGCCGCCGAACAGGTCTGCATGGCGGCGGCGAGCATGGCCGCGATCACCAATCCCCTCAATCCCCACGACGGCAACATTTGCGTGACCATGAACGTGTAGGTATCGCGGGGATCGGATGGACCGACTGAAAAATAGCCCTGCTGCACCAGTGCCACGCAGATCACGCCAGGCAGAACGAAGAAGAACACCGGCAGTATCTTGAGTACGGCGCAGAAAAGCGGTCCCAATCGCGCCTGAGTCTCGTTCCTGGCCGCCAGTACGCGCTGCACGATCGTCTGGTCGCAGCACCAGTACCAAATGCCGATCACGGGATAACCCAGGACCATGGCATAGAACGGCAATTGCCCCGGATCCTGGGAACTGTTGACCATATTCAGAAAACGGTGCGTGTCCCAATTGACGACCATGCCCTTGATAGCCGTTCCATGCAGTGGGTGCGGATGCTGCGCCAAGGTCTGACAGAGCGATTCCCAGCCGCCCACTTGCAGGAAACCAACCACCGTAATACAAATCGCTCCGGCCAGCAGCAAGACCGTCTGAAAGCTTTCGGTCCAGACCACGGCCAGCAGACCGCCGACCATCGTGTAGATGCCGGTGAGAACACCGAGAACGATAATAAAGAACATCGTGGACGAAATGCCAAGAATGGTGGCTGTACTCTCGATTCCCAAAATGCCGCGGAGTACTGCCGCAGCGGTAAAAAGCGCCACACCCATGTGAACCACGATAGCCGACACGATGGAAATCACTGCCAGCCAGTCGCGGCAGTGGCGATTGTAGCGGCGCTCGAGAAAGTCCGGCAGTGTGGGACACCGCGAGCGGAGATAAAGCGGTGCAAAGAACAACGAAAGGGCAATCAGCGTGAATCCGGCCATCCATTCGTAGTTGCCGGTGTAGCCCAGGCCGTAAGTGTAGGCCGACTCGGCCAGACTGACGAGGTGAACGGTGGAGATATTGGCGGCAAAGATGGCCAGGCCGATGATCGGCCAGCCGAGCGTATTGCCGGCCAAAAAATAATTACTTCCCTCCCCAGCCGACTTCTTGCGGTAGGCACCAGCCAGGCATCCCAGCCCGACAACACCGACAAGGTAGACTAGCACGATGGCCAAATCGAACCTAGAAATTTGTAGAGACATGCCTGTTGCCCGTTATGGAGTGACCTAGCTACAGTGTGGCGCAGCCAGACTACTAGGATAATGCATGGGCGGCAGATCGTCCAGGGTGGCGCAGCGATTTCGATACTCTAGCCCGGATTATTCATAACAGGAAAACTGCAAAGTCCGGGGTCTGGACCATTTTTCGGCGAGAACGCATGAAATTCACCCGAGATCCTTGCCCGAAAACATGGACCCGACCCCTTCGCGTTGGACTTTGCAGTTCTCCTGATGTCGATTGGCCTTCGCCATGAATTATGGTATGCTGTCCGAAAGACGTGCTAATCCGAAAGACGTGCTAATCTCCCCTCCGCTGAGGATCGCTAGAACCATGGATTCCGAACTGACGCCCCAGGACTTTATCGTACCTACGCTCGGCCCTGCGACATTCCGGTCGCCCTTGGGACTTTCCACCGTTCAAGGCGACGGCCTGGGTGATTTTGTTCCTCATGGAGCCAGGGTACTCTATCAGATTGAAACCGAACCTGGCCGAACCCTTTGCACTGACCTGATGATGGAAAGGGCTGGTCCGCGGGAAAAGATTTTCTTCGAGCCTAGCCAGTGCAAAGCGGCGATCGTCACCTGCGGGGGGCTTTGTCCAGGCTTGAACAACGTCATCCGCTCGATTTTTCTTCAACTCCACCATCGCTACGGCGTGCCAACCGTATTAGGCATTCGCTACGGCTACCAGGGTCTCAATCCGGCCAAGGGTCCGCCGCCGCTTTTACTGACGCCCGAATACGTGGAGCGAATCCACAATCAGGGCGGCACCGTGTTGCGTTCTTCGCGAGGGCCGGAAGACCCCGCGATGATCGTCGATTACCTCCGGAGTGAAAGCATCAACCTGCTTTTCTGCGTCGGAGGCGATGGCACGCAGCGCGGCACGCATGCCATTGCCATGGAAGCCCATCGCCGTCGTGCGGCAATCGCCGTGGTGGGCATTCCCAAGACGATCGACAATGACCTGCCTTTCGTGTGGCGATCTTTCGGCCATGGCACCGCGTTGGAAAAAGCCCGCGAGGCGATCAACTGTGCACACACCGAAGCCCGCGGTGCCCTCAACGGCATCGGCCTAGTGCAGCTCATGGGCCGTAACGCCGGCTTCATCGCCGCCGGTGCGGCTTTGGCCAGCCAGGAGGCCAACTTTGTACTCATCCCCGAGGTCCGTTTTCCACTGGAAGGGCCAGGCGGTTTCCTAGACGCATTGCGGAAACGGATTGAGGCCCGACAACATGCCGTGATTGTCGTGGCCGAAGGAGCCGGGCAGCACTTGTTTGCCAGCGAGAGCAGTGAATGTGACGCCTCGGGTAATCGCAAACTCCAGGACATCGGTGTGTTGTTGCGCGACAAGATCTCGCACTACTTCAAGGCGGCCGGCATTGCCATCAACATGAAGTACATTGACCCAAGTTACATCATCCGCAGCGTGCCCGCCAATTCCGACGACGCCCTGCTCTGCGACGCCATGGCCCGGCATGCGGTACATGCCGCCATGACCGGCAAGACCGACATGCTCATTGGTTTGGAGCATGGCCAGTTCTTGCACATCCCAATTAGCACGGCGGTTGCTCAGAAGAAGCATCTTTCGCCCGAGAGCGAGTTCTGGCTGCGAGTGATCGAGTCGACCGGCCAGCCGACGTGGGTGTGAAGAAAGGATATTTACCATGCGTATTGCTTACCTCGATTGTTCTAGTGGCATCAGCGGAGATATGACCCTCGGCGCGATGGTCGATGCGGGTGTGCCGTTGGATCAACTCAATGAGGCCATCGGCTCGCTCGGCATGCCGGGCGTAAAACTGTTCGCCCAAGAGGTCAAAAAACATGGCTTCCGCGCAACCCAGGTCACAGTGCAACACGAACCGGAAGACAAGCACCGGCATCTGCACCAGATCGAGGCCATGATCCACGGAAGTCGGCTCACACCTGGTCAGAAAAAGACCGCACAGCGGATCTTCCGGCGGCTGGCCGAGGTCGAGGCCAAGGTGCATGGCACCACCGTCGAGAAGGTACACTTCCATGAGGTCGGCGCGGTCGACTCAATCGCCGATATCGTTGGCGCGGCCGTCGGCTGGGATCTGCTTAGCGCGGAGCGATTGATTGTATCGCCCATTCCCACCGGCACTGGCCGAATCACCATCGCCCACGGAGAATGCAATATTCCCGCGCCAGCCACGGCGGAACTGCTCCGTGGCATTCCGCTGGCCACCTCCGAGATCCAGGCCGAACTGACCACCCCCACCGGTGCGGCGATCGTGGCCACGCTGGCCCAGGACTTTGGTTCCCTGCCGGCGATGACCATCGAGAAAATCGGCTACGGTGCCGGTCAGCGGGATCTGCTTCAGCAGGCCAACATCCTTCGGCTCTTGGTCGGCGAAACGACCGATGTGGCCCAGATCAGCGACACCATCTGGGTACTGGAAACCAATCTCGACGACACCACAGGCGAGATGATCGGCCATTGCATCACGCTGCTTTGGGACGCCGGAGCCTTGGACGTTTATACGACAGCTATTCAGATGAAGAAGAACCGGCCGGGCGCAAAACTCTCGATCCTCTGCCGCGCGGAGAAGATTGTCGCGATGGAAGCGATCGTCTTCCGCGAGATCGGAACATTGGGCATTCGTCGTTGGTTAGCCTCGCGACATGTGCTGCCGCGCGAGATCCGGCAAGTGGCAACCACCTGGGGTCCGGTCGATGGTAAGGTTGGTCGATTGGATGATGGCTCGTTGCATTTTGCGCCGGAGTACGAATCGTGCCGACAGCTCGCAGCAGACCACCTCGTATCCCTTCGCGAGGTGTACACCGCAGCTCAACAGGCATTCGCGGGATGGAAGTAGGGTAAACTACGAACTCCAGGCAATTAGCTAGGTGGCTCAAAGGGGATATTCGCCGGTTTTTCGCAGGAATAACCCATTGCAGTGGTAGACGCACGCTTGACGGTTGATAGAATTTCGATCAGAGTCTATTCGGAAACCCTGGAAAATGGTATATCTCGGTACGTACCAGGAACCGGTTTCGGGGTAGGTGCTCAGTTTGGGTCTGGAATGGTTCCAGCCCATCGCAAAAGGAGATGCGGAATCAAACGCGTTTCCGATTTGCGATTTTGTTCATCCCAATATTGGAAGGACTAAGAAATGCGGAAGAGTTTTCTCATGGCCTTGGTGGCCGTCATGCTGATGTCGCAGTTGGCACACGCTCGTATTTTTGACCGGTTGCGCGCTCGTCGTCCAACGACAAAGTCGACGGTTGCTGCAACAGCCGATGGTTCCGGGAAGGTGACTCCGGCGCCGACGACTTCGTCGCCGGCACCTGCCCCGCCCACGCCGGCCGCCGCTTCGCCCACGGCGGCCGAGACTCCTGCCCCAGCACCTGCTGCCCCGGCAACGGACACTCCGGCCACGACACCGCCACCGCCACCTGCGACTGACAAGTAGGCCTAGTCGTTGAGCGGCCGTGCAAGTATCGTTTCCACGGGAGCGTGCAAGGGTATGAATCTTACTGACCCGAGCACGCTTTCTTTGATCTTGCTTGCAGGTGCTGCCGCATTTCTCTTGATTCGCACGCGTGGCAAGCTCGCCCGTCAGCGGCAGCAATGGGCACAGGAAGGAACCGAAGCCTGCGATTACTGCAAGGTGCGGAAGACGGCTTCGTCGCCCGGCTGGGTATCGGACGATTTGGCTCAGTGGGAAGTTGAAATGCACGAGACGACCCGACAGCTCTCAGCCCAATTGGATGCAAAGCAGAGCCTGTTGCAGTCGCTGATTGTCGAGTCCGACTGCGCGGCGGCGCGGTTGGAGAATGCCTTGGAACGTGCTCGTCCGACACTGCCGCCCGGCAGTCAGGCCGAATCGTTGCGGCCGATGGCGGGGCACGAACGCAATGTCCAGCATGAGATTGAAGCCGTGGTCGCAGAGTCGGATCTTTCGTCTACGGAGGGCGAGCCGCCAGCAACCGATCGTGCCCATCGCCGCGAGGAGATCTATCGGCTGGCCGACTACGGCTTCAGTACAGCCGAGATCGCGCGTCGCGTCGGCAGCCCCGTGGGCGAGGTGGATCTTATTCTGAGCCTGCGAGATTCGAGTCTCTAATGCCCTGATTCCGGCTTGCCGTTTCGCACCTTGGCTTCTCTTTCTCGTGCCTGCCGGAGTTCGCCTTGCAACTTGGCATGTTCGACGATGTAGTTGTTTTTCTCTCGGCTATAGTAGAAACTCGTGGCCGCCATATCGGCTAGGGCCAAGAGTGCCATCCAGAGCAGTAGTACCAGCACACCGCTCCAATAAATCACGAGGAAAAGCCGTGAGATTTCTCGGGTCATGAGCAACTGGCCGATGAAGATCGCCGCGCCTAGTGCGCCGAGCATTGCGCTAGTTTGCATGCGGCGGCGATACTGCCGGCGGCGGAAGTCTCGCTCGCGAGGGTCGACTTCGGCATGTCGCAGCCGCTTCCACGCGCGGACGTGCCAGGCCATCAACCCGGCCGACAAAATGCAGAGGACCAGGCCAACAAGAAAGCTCGATGGGTAGTTCATTTTGCAATTTTCAAATTCGGCTCTCCGCCGGGTTTGCGGATAATTGTGGTGCGGGCGTCCCGCCTGCCCAAGATGTTGTGGTTGACCAGGCAGGCGAGACGCCCACACCACAAACTTGGCGGAGAGCCTCAAATTCATTGCCCCCGCAGCCACTCCTGCAAAACCCAGCCGACCTTCGCTAGGCTGAGTGCTGAACAATGTTCGGGCGTGTCGCCTTGGGTATGCCAATATTTGTAGTCAAAATCGATCAGATCGCAGGCTGGAATCTTGGCCACATCATGCAGCGCGAGGTGATCATCGCGAATCGCGTCAAGTCTCGGTCGAGCGACGAACTCGTGTACGCCCAGCCGCGCGGCCGTCGCCCAAATCTCGTTGACCAACGGCCGGCTGTCAACCCATGTCGCGCTGTTAAGCTCCTGAGGCAAATGCAGTTCGATGCCGCCGACCATGTCCAGCAGCACGGCATAGCGATAACGGAATGCTGGCGGGTGCTTCACGTACTCACTGGCAAAGTGCTCCGAACCTAAGAAATACTTGCCGTCTTCCGCGAAAATGAATTCTTCGCTGTCGAAGAAAACGAAATCAACGCCCACCTTGGGTGGATGCCGGGCCAACTCGTTGCCCAGTTCCATGAGAATGACCACGCCACTGCCGCTGTCGTTGGCCCCCACGAACCGGCCGCGGCGATTCGTGGGGTCGCGAAGCGGAAAGGGCAGCGTGTCATAGTGGCTGCAAAACATGATTCGCTCTCGATTCTCAGGATTGAATCGCACGATCATATTGGCCATCGGCACGTCGCGGCCGATCCTCTGCTCTTCGGGCCCGTTGAGCGGATACGGGGCCGTGAACCGCTGAAACTCGACCTTCGCCCCAAGCTTCTCAAAATGTTCTGCCAGGAACTTTTGCTGTGCCGCCATCCCTTCCGAACCGCTGCGACGCGGCCCGAGGTCGCAAAGCTGCTTCAAGTAGCCATACGCCCGAGTGCCGTTGAAGGGGATGTTCTTCAACTGCAATTGAGAGTCGGAGGCCAGCAGCCTGCCGCCGAAGAGAATTGCCACAAACAGCACGCTGAGCATGGTCGGAATGCAACGGCGATACTGCTGGCAAAAAACACCCTGCATAGGGGGGCCGATTTCCTCGTGTTGCAGCCGCTTTTTTGCGCGGCCGTGCCAGGCCCAGGCGATCAACCCGGCCGAAAAAATGCAAAAGACCAACGCAACCATGATGCACGATGGATAATTCATTCTTCTGTAAATCCGAATGTGAGAATAGTCCTAGATGGTATTCGTTTGACGTTTTGAGAGAAATATCCCGATCCCCTCCAGTAGCCACAAAGACGTTCGACAAAGCCACTACGAAGATGAACGCCCACCCCTTACATTTGGCCCGTGCAACTTGGATTAGTATATCTGGGGTGCAAAAATTAGCAAGCGTTTCCTCTTTGGTCTCGCATTGACACACCCCATGTGGGACGGGATAATGGTAAAGGTCCGGCGCAGTCCGCCGTGTGCGACACAACTCACCGCCCCCATTCGGTCCAGAGCCTTCGCGTGGATTTGCTTAAACCATGGCGCGCAGAATCAAAGCAAAAGAGCGAATCCAACAAGAGAAACCGTTGAAGGCTGAGCGGCCTCAGCAGGTCATCTCACGGTCATTCCTGTCTCAAAGTGCCGGTTTGAAACTGCTTGTCTTTTCGGCTGGGGCGGTGCTAATGGGGTTGGAAATCGCCGGCAGTCGTGTGCTTGCCCCTTACTTTGGCAACTCCGTGTTTGTTTGGGGGAGCCTTATCTCAGTCTTTCTCGTCGCACTCAGCCTTGGATACTTTTTCGGTGGTCGCATTGCTGACCGACACCCCTCGCATATCCTGCTCAGTTCCATATGTGCCTTGGTCTCGTTCCTGATCTTTGCTATTGCAGTCATTGCACACGGGTTGTGTGGGATGCTCGTTGATGCTGGATTGGGCGAGCGAGGCGGTCCCCTCGTCGCTTCGATGCTGCTATTTCTTCCTCCGAGTGTGGGGATGGGAATGGTCTCTCCCTTTGCCATTCGCCTTGCAACCCAGTCGGTTACTTCGGTCGGCAAGATTTCTGGCACTCTGTATGCGATTTCCACGGCAGGCAGTATCGTGGGAACTCTCTTGACGACCTTTGTGTTGATTCCGCTAATTGGCGTGTCCGTCATTCTCGAAGGATTGGGATTGGTCTTATTGCTGGTTTCCGTTCTCACTTTGCCGTACTGGAAACGGTCACTGGCTGGCGTGGCCGCCGTGGGACTGCTGATTCTAGCCTGTTCAATTTGGCCT
>JANXQG010000257.1 GCA_025356915.1 Planctomycetota bacterium
CAAGCCGCTGCATACGGCCTCTACCTATCGACAACCGTGAGTTCTGGTACGACCACGAACGTCTATGGCATCTATATCGACGGGACTGTGACTGGAATTGCGACGAACCGGTACGGCATCTATCAGGCCGATCCGCTCGCCGTCAACGTGTTCAAGGGCGCCGTTCGATTCGATGGAAGCACCAGTGGTTCGACCGCCATTCAAGCCGCCGCTGTAGCCGGCGGGCCATTCACATGGACACTGCCCGTCACGGCCGGAGCCGCTGGCAATGTGCTGCGCACCAACGGTGCTGGTGTGCTTTCGTGGGTCACAGCCGGTGGCGCACCGGGCGGTAGCACCAAGCAACTTCAATTCAACAATCTGGGTGTGTTCGGCGGCATCGCTGGGTCGGTCTACAACAGCGCTGCCGGAGCCGGCACGTTCTCCACCGGTCTGATACTCTCGCAGACTGTTGATAGCAGCTACTACAGCAAGGGGTACTCGCTCACCTCCCTGATCACCGAGACTGGCGGCCTCCCCACGGTTGGCGTGGACATCACGGCGACCTCCACAACCACTGGCGTAGGTAACATGTCGGGGCTTGTCGTAACGACGAGCCGATCCAACAAGTCCGACGGCTCACTCCGGGGTATCACCAGCACAGTCTCATCCGCCGGCACCAACTCTGATGTGGTTTACGGTCTCGACGCGGTGGTCAGCACCGCCGTGTCCGGCACGGGCTACGCCGGTTCCTACGCGCTGTCAGGGCGTGTCACAGTAAGCGGGACACAAGCCGCTGCATACGGCCTCTACCTATCGACAACCGTGAGTTCTGGTACGACCACGAACGTCTATGGCATCTATATCGACGGGACTGTGACTGGAATTGCGACGAACCGGTACGGCGTCTATCAGGCCGATCCGCTCGCCGTCAACTTCTTCGCTGGGCAGGTGCAGTTCGGCACCGCCGGCTTCGGCCTGTCGATCAAGGAAGGATCGAACGCCAAACAGGGTCTGGCGGTCCTGGTTGGAGGGACCGTGACGGTAGCCACTACAGCGGTGACCGCCAACAGCCGTATCTATATTTCAGGCAATGTGGACGGGGGTGCCCCCGGATGGGTCCGTGTGAGCGCCAAGGTTGCCGGCACCTCCTTCACCCTCACCTCATCCAGTGTCGCAGACACGTCATCCATCGCGTGGTTGATCGTGGAAGCCGTCTAAGGAGAGAATCATGGGCCCCTCTGAACACCCTACAGCCGGTCGTCGCAGTAATCCCCAGATCGACCCTCGGGACTATCAGGTCTTGTACGAGATGGAGCGTCGGCTGGAGGAGAAGTTCAAGGATGCACGGACGCAGGCGCAGGACGATATCAAAGCAGCATTGGCGCCTGTATTCCCACGTCTCGACACTATTGACAGCAGTATCGAGGAGTTGAAGAAACGTATAGCTGAAGGGACTGAGGAGTTTCACGATAACAAACGTCGGTTCGATGACCACAGCGATCGTATTAACAACGCTACGGAAATCGCTAAGAAGGCCGGCAAGGCAACGGTCCTTGTGCCTGCTCTTACATCGAAGAAGGAAGGGGGATGGGTTGTCAAGCTCGGAGAAAAGATCCTCCTCCCGCTGATCGTCAGCGCCCTGAGCATCCCCGCCGGCATCTGGGTCATGGTGCAAATAAAGATGATTGCCTGGAATGACCCTACCACGACAGCAATCACGACCCCAACAAAACTGACCCCCCCATGAGACTTTCCACCCTGCCTCTTGTGCTCGTTTTGGGCTATTACTGCCTGCTCATCGCAGGATGCCCGGATAAGAGGGAGACACCGGCCGCACCTCCAGCAGCCGTCACGCCTCCCGAGTCTCTGCTCGGATTGCCCCCACCGAAAGCTGACAAAAATGGGAAAGTGGACGATCTGGATCAGGCCAAGTATGAGGCTAGGAAGTATGCGGAGTTGGCTGCCCAGGCCAATGCCCGGTATCAGGTGCTCAGTGAACAGAGGTACGAAGATTCCCTACGCTCACAGGTGATGTGGATCACCGGCATCTGCCTGCTCATCGCAGCTATTGCCGGTGTCGCTGCCTTCCTCGTCCCGATCGGCAAGAAAGCCTGCGTCTCTGTCGCCATAGGCTGCACGGTTGTAGCTACATGCGCTCAGGCTTTCCGCGAGGCTGTCCCCTACCTGCCCTGGATCGGCGGTGCCGTGGTTGTCGGCGGTGCCATCTGGGTTGCCATCAACTGGCGTAAGCTGGGACAATCGGTGCAGGTGGCTGCGGACCACGGAGACCGCCTGGAAGACTGGCTCCTCTCTGATGTTTTGCCGCACGTCGATGCCTCGGCCCGCGACCTCATCAACAAGACCATCGCTGATGTGAAAGAAACCACGCAACAACAGGCCCAGCGGATGGGCGTGTATGACCCTTTGCAGTATCTGCGAGGCAAGACACAGACCCTCTGGCAACGCCTCTTTTCCTAAGTAAGGTCTTCACATGAGCGACTTCTTCCTGCCCGTCGTCCTCAGTGCCTCTGCGGATAACGCGACCATCGCGGCGTTCCAGGCGGTGATGAACAAGGCCAACCAGACGTGTCCCTGGCTGCCACCCCTCGCGAGTGAGTCCGCCGGCATCTTCTATGGCTCGCCGCCCTCATTCCCGCGCCTGAACCCGCAACCGGAGGGGCTGGACGCCAGCCAGCAGCAGCAGTGGGGCTTGATCTATCAGGCGGTCGCCCCGATCGCTTCCGCCACCATGCGCGGCGAGATGCAGGCGGCCCAGGCTCAGGGCGCACAACTGGCCGCCGACGCAGCCTTTTGGGATACGGTTTACAGGGTCACCGCCGACGTGGCCACGCTCGGCGTGAATGAGTTGTGGGCCGATTTTTGGAAGGCCATAGCTGACGCCAAACAATCCCGCGACTCTATCGTGGGAATTCTACAAACCACGCAGCAGGCCCTGGATGAGCAGGGGGACACAGCGGATCCCGCACTGGTGGCCCAGCAGCAGAGCCTACAAAACAGGCTTGATTCACTGATCAACCAGATCCTCAGTGCCATCTCCCCGCTGGGCAGTGAGGTGCGGCAGCAGGCCGGAATGGGCAGCACCCTGATCATCGCAGGCATCGCAGGGGCCGTCGTAGTCGCCATCACAGCCTCCGTGTGGGCTGTCGCCCATGAGTTGGCCGCCGTGCAGACGCAGGCGAATGATCACGCCCAGGCCGTGATCGACCATCAGACCACGTTCGATGAGGCTGCTCTGGCGGCCGGGCAGATCGACCAAGCCGAATTCGCTCGCCGTCGGGCCAATACGGCTCAACAGGCCAATGACATCGCGAAGAGCCAGGGGGCCGGAGCCGTCGGTGCCGGGATGATGACCGCTGGTCTGGGCATCGCTGCTGCGGTCGGCGCCGTGGCCCTGGGGATTTTCCTTCTGAAGAAGAAATCGGCTTCTGCTGCTTCGGCCACGAACCCCCGCCGCCGTCGCCACTAAAACTGATGGTCCCGTACCGCTACGCCGAAGCAGCAGCGTTGGTGCCACTCCTCCACGTAGCACCGGGGCCAACCACGGTCCTCGTCTCCGGACCCCTGGCCCCCCTCCTGGCACTGGAGGCACTACGCTGGCGGGATACGGTGCAGGTGTTGACGGACGTTCCCATTACCATAAAAGATTCGCGGGTCTTGGTGAACAAGATTCCTCCACCGAATTCCGTCGATGTGGTGCTGTTATCTCCAGAGATCGACCCGGAAGTATTCATGCCGGTGCTCAAGAAAGGCGGGGTCATAGGCACCTCGACGTATCAGGACTCAAAGATCGGTCCGCTACGAGCGAAGATAAAACTTCTGACCGGGGGTGCGGTCCCCTATCGGGAGTTTCTGCCAGAAAACCTGTGGCTGGTGCTCGGAGTGGTGGGTAGCTCACCGAGGCGGGTGCGCAAGCCACCTGACGGAGCGCGGAGGGTGACCGAGCGGTTCCTACCCGCGATGTTTTCGTTCGGGAAGGACGAAATCGCGTTGATTTTTGGGAAGGAACAGCCGTGAGGCCCTTTCCAAGGTCGATTGACCTTCTCCTGTAACCCACTATCCTCGGAACCACCATGGCACGCACCACCCAGATCATCGAGTCCCAATACCTCAACGATGTCGTGGTCAACGGCATCACGACCTTGGGGCTGCTGTCCCTGGTCAACGCCTTCCTGGCCGGGTTGGTCAACCCGACCGTTCGGCGCTGGAGCCTCGACGCCCGACTCGTGGAAAAACGCCAGAATGTGCAGTGGACGTTCTTCGCGGAGTACGATACCGGCGGCGCCGCCCTCGCCACCCCGTTCACCCTCCGGGTGGACCAGAACACCAGTGCAGCGAACCTCGTGACGGCGGTCAACACCTTCCTCAGCACTTATACAGGCTTCCCGACTGCTGGCGTTCTGACCAAGCTCGACAGCGACGTGCAGGGGTACGCCAAGCAGTACGTCGAGAGCCGCCTGCTCAACACGACCGCCGGTGCTACGGCCAACTACCTACCGCTCTGAGCCTTGACTTGATAAGGTAAGCGGTATCCTTACCTCATGCGCTTCGTCAATATCAAAGGCATGCTCGTCCCCATCCCGACGGCGATGCGGATTATTGGGATGCCCCACACCCGCACCCCGGAGATCCTACGGGAGATTACCCTGTTGGTGGGATGCAGCGCCGGACGCCCGGCGCACATAGATTTTTTCACCCTGAAAGATGGTGGTCGCTACTGCCTCACTACGAAAGCCTTGGAAAAGCACGTCTACTGGACGGTCACCCCATTCAACCTGACGATGGGACGCGGCGAGGTGCTGGCTGGTGGATCGTTCCAGGAGGATGATCCGGAGTATCGAGGAGAATCGGCCGTCGCTCGCCCCCACATGCGAGGGCGCGGGTTATACAGTATGGTTCTCCGTCGCATCCGGCGCGTCTATAAACGACCGCTCATCAGCAGCTATGATGTCTCCAAAGCCGCGTTGATGTCGTGGATCCGGGCTGGAGGCGTGCCGAATGAACGACGAGGAGGCTATCATATAAACCCGGCATGCACCCGCATCCCGTGCTTCCTCGCTCTGGAGATGGTGCGGAGGTGAATCACGGTTACCGTCCCTGTTATGCCTTCCTATAACTATTGATCGTCCTACGCGGACTCATACGCTAACGTAACCCACACCGGAGTTTCCTTCATGACCATCTCCTTCGGCAGCAGCCAGATCAACGGCATGCCTATCATCGTCACGGCGCTCAGCCAAGCGGCCCCGCAGCTTTTGCACACGGCTCCGGCCGGCAGTGCGATCCCGAACCGGATCCGCCTCAACGCGGTGAACATCGACCCCGGCACTGGCACTCCCGGCGTCACCCCGACCTCCACCCCGCCCACGAGCCACACCCTCTTCATCCAGATCGCCAATGCGGGCGGCTCCGTGAAAGAAGTATTTCAAGTCAATGTCCCGATCCAGTCTGGTCTATTCCCGTGCTTCGACGGCGGCATAGACCTCATCCTGAACGGTGCTGACACGGTCAGTGTGTGGACCGACACGGCGAGTGTGCTGCTTGCAACCGCCATCGTGG
>JANXQG010000451.1 GCA_025356915.1 Planctomycetota bacterium
TTTCGTCGCCCGGCCTCTAGGCTGCTGACATAACCCTGGTCGACGCCCATCCGGACGGCCAGTTCCTCCTGTGAGAGACCGGCCGCCTCGCGGTGACGCCTTACGTTCTCCCCAACCACCCGCCGAATGTCCATGGGCGGAAATCCACGGGTCACCAAACCCTTCTGGTGCTTCGATAGTGACCCCCTAAAGGCGATGATTCAGGTTCTGAAACAGGTTGAGGACTGGCAAACTGGGGGTGGGTAGGGGAAGTAGGGCTTAGGAATTAGGCATTGGGTCTTAAAAATGGTGAGACCCAATGCATTTTTTATCTTCTCTTCCGCTCCCTTGCCCGGGGGCCTTGTCGAGACATGTTCTACATGGTATTTCTTATTCCTTGTGACACTTGGTCGATGTTTGAAGAGCGTTGCCTTGCGATATCGGCAGCCGGATTGCTGGCTGGAGCGAAGCGTGGGGGTTGCGCATCCAGGCTTGAGTAGGGTTCAAAAATCTCGGCAACCAGACGAGGGGGGAGATGGTTTTCCGCCAATTCGTACCGCGCGACTAGAATCGATTCTGTTTTTGAGCCGCGATCCGCTGGGTAGCCGAAAATTGGCTCAACTGGCTGGCTTGGCAGATGGCACAAAAGCGCGTACACTTGTCCGAGCCTTGAACCGGCGTTATGATGCTGAGGGAAGTGCGTTTCGAGTGGAGGAAGTTGCTGGCGGATTTCAACTATTGACGCGTCCCAAGTACGCTCCATGGCTTCGTCGGCTGCACTCCATACCCCTGGAGGTGCGGCTTTCGGCCCCGGTCCTGGAAACCTTGGCGGTTGTCGCATATCGACAACCCGTGTTGCGTGCTGAAATCGAAGCGATTCGTGGTGTACAATGTGGAGAAGTCCTTCGCCAGCTCATCGAACGCGACCTAGTGAGGATCGTTGGTCGGTCTGAGGAATTAGGGCGTCCTTTACTGTATGGGACAACTAGGCAGTTTTTGCAGGTTTTCGGGCTACGATACTTAGAGGATTTACCTCACCCCGAGTTTTTGCCGATTACGAAACTTATCACCGAGGATTCGGGCGAACCGGTCGCCGATTCTCCTACACAGGATATGCAACAACTTCATCAATTTCGCGAGATGCAAGAGGAGACTGACATGAGTGTTACAATTGACAGGAAAACCACACCGGAAAGTTTCGGCACGGTCTCAGTGACGCCCGAGCGGCCCTTCGCCAAGACTTCGACGGTCTATGCCGCCAAGTCGCCAGAGGAGTTCGACGACGACGAGGAAGACGACGACGACGACGATGAGGACGACCTGGACGATGAGGACGACGACGAGCCCTGGGAAGAGGTCGACGACGATGACGACGACTGGGAAGACGACGACGACGACCTGGAAGACGACGATGACGATTGGGACGACGACGATGATGATGAAGACGACGACGAAGAAGTCGTTGAGTAATCTCGCTTCCGGTCGTTGACTCAGTCCCTCAGTTGAAACAATCTCGCCAAGGCGTCCAGCAATCCATGCGGGACGCCTTCTCGTGATTCGTCGCGCAACGATTCCAGCGGTGGGTGCAGCAATTTATTCACCAGGCGGTCGAACGACTGGCGGATTTCGTCCTGTGCGCGCTGTTCCAAATTTGGCAGCCGATTCATGAGCCGCCGCAATTCTTCTTCCTTCGGCTTATGCCATCCATCGCGCAATTGCTGTATCACCGGGCCAGTCGCACGATGATACATCTCGGTCATGAAGCGGCGAGCCTCTTGCTCGACGATCCGCTCGGCTGCCGGCAGCTCCTTGTCGCGGAGCGCGCGGTTGTTCTGGCAGGCCGCTTGGAGATCGTCGACCGAATAGAGGTAGACGTCCGAGCGGTCACCGATGACCGGATCGAAATCGCGCGGCACGGCTAGATCGAGAACGAACAGCGGTCTTTGCCCTCTTGCGGCCTGAATGGGGCGAAAGTCTTCGAGGGTGACGATGGGCTTTCCTGCGCCGGTCGTACTGATGACGAGGTCGGCCCTGGCCATCGCACTGTGAAGTTCTTCCCAAGGTCGCGCTTGGCCTTGCCACTCGCGTGCGCGCTGGCAGGCACGCTCGAAGCTCCGATTGATGACCGTGATCCGCCGTACTCCTTCGTCGCGGAGATAACGGAGGGTTTCTTCAGCCATTTCACCCGCCCCGATGACAAGTGTCTCCTTGTCGTCGAATCGCTCGAATATTTGTCGGGCGAAGTCGGCCACGGCCACACTGGGAATACTCACGCGACGCTGGTGGATGGCCGTTTCGGTGGTTACACGGCGGGCGACGCGAATGGCGGCTTGAAAGGCCATGTGCAAGAGCGGGCCGGTGGCTTCACACTCAGTGGCTGCTTGGTAGGCCTGCTTGACCTGGGCCAAGATCTGAGGTTCGCCGAGTACCATGCTATCTAAACTGGCGGCCACGTTGAATAAGTGCCGCACGGCCGCTTGATCCGTGTTGACGAACAGGTGCGGCACGATCTCGCTTGGATCGAGCTGATGAAAGCGGGCCAGAAAGCAGGCAATTTCTTCCATTCCGGGGATCGGCACTGATTGGCTGGCCGTATAGATTTCCACGCGATTACACGTGGAAAGCAGTACGCATTCCACATCGCGGAACGAAATCCGCCACTGTTGTAATGCCTCTTCCACTTGCTGCCGGCCGAAAGCCAACCGTTCGCGGATGACAATCGAAGTGCCATGATGACTACAGCCCACGACCTGGACGCTCATGAGAGGCCCCCTGTCGGACCGGGGCTGGGAAGAGGATTGCAAATTGCAAATTGAGGAAGTGACACCGTAGAACTCAGAGAAAGGTCCTCACCCCCGGCCCCTCTTCCAAAAGGGAGAGGGGAGTTTCCGGACAGCATCTTAGTCTTAGGACTGGCGCAAAAGTTCGTTGCATGAATTTCACCTTGATGCCTGTCTCCCAAATTTGCAATTTTCAATTTGTAATTTTCAATTTGTAATTTTCCAACTACGCCCGTGCCGCCGTGTTTCGTCGTCACGAACATTCCCAAGGCTAGGGCGATGACCAATAAAATGAAACTGGCCAGCGTTAAATAGGCCACCTTGCGGCCCTGACGGATGGGCCGGTAAAACGCGCTGATAATCGCGTGCATGAGAAGCCAGCCAAACATCGCCAACGTGCCGAGAACGACCGGATCGTTCCAAGGAATCCTCGGGCTGTTATGCCGAGTGTTTAGCAGATTCAGCACGATACCCGACGTAACGGCAACACCCAAGAGCAACATCGACGCCAAGATCGCCCTGCTGTTGGCCATTTGCAGCCACTCGAGGCTGGGCAGCCGAAATTTCCGATAGGGCGGCCGCTTGCGCTTCAGCCGATCTGCCTGCCCCAGATACATCATCCCCGCGGCAAAACCGACAAGTACCGTAACCGTAGCCAGCAGGATGGAAGTGCCATGGATGGCACCCCAGATCCTGGAAGCCGGCTCGCGGGGAAAAGGCTTCGGATCGGCGAAGTGGGCTGCGACAATCAGACCTAACACGAGCGGTAAAAGGAATACGCCGAAATGCGTGGTGGGGTGGTAGCAGGCCAAATAAAAATAGACCATTACCATCACCCAGGCCGCCAACAGCAGCCAATCTTGATTGCTCGACAGCGGTGAACGCGCGGAACCGGCCACCTCGGCCGCCGAATGGTAAAGGAACGCCGTGTGGGCAATCCAGCCCGCTACCACGAATCCAAGCATGGCTATGCCGCGTATGCCGCTCCGGAACCACAGCCGCGACACTTCCAGTGCCAAGGCTACGCTGTAGGATGCCAAAAAACAGAAGATTTGAACGTGGGAAAGCATAGGATAGGAAATGACGAAATCCGAATGACGAATGACGAAAAAGCCGTCACTTGCCACTCTTTCGTCATTTGGATTTCAGGTTATGGATATTGGATTTCGTCATTCGTCATTCGGATTTTCTTTTTCGATGATCAATCCCATCTCTGCCGCCAAAAAAAACGATCCCGTGACGCAAACAAGATCGTTCGCCGTTGCCGATCTTCGGGCAGCTTTCCAAGCCGCTGCTGGTTCATCCAAGACAGGCCAGTGCCGGCCAGTCAACTCTTCGGTCACCTGCTGCAAATCCTCTGGTGGCACGGCCCGTGAATTGTTCAAATAGCGCGTGAAATACACCTCGTCAAAATGGTCGAGCAGGCACTGGAGCATGCCGCGAACGTCTTTGCCGTGAGTCGTGGCAAAGATCAGCAATCGCCGATCTGCACAAAAACTCTCCTGGAGCGTTTCAACCAAGGCTTGGATGGATGCAACATTGTGGGCCGTGTCGAGTACGACTACAGGCCGTCGTGATACGACTTGCACCCGTGCTGGCCACGACAAACCGGCTAGGGCCTGCTGGACAGCCGTTTGGGGAATGTTCCAATGTGCCTGCCGCAAGACGTCGAGCGTGGCCAGTGCCGTGGCTGCGTTCGTCGCCTGGTGCCGGCCCGGTAAGGCAAGGTCGAAACAAGGATATGTGGGCGGTGGAGAGTGGGCAGTGGACGGTGGGCAGTGGGCGAACTGACGGTAAACTACCTGCCCGCTGGCGGCCGCCTGTTCCAAATGTTGCGGTGGGCGATAGTCAAAGGCAAAATCCGTTTCGCGCTCAACCAAGCGACAACCACGTTGTCGGCAAACCTGTCGAATCACATCGCGTGCTTCCGGTTCGACGACGCCGCTGACCACCGGCACCCCCGACTTGATAATGCCTGCCTTCTCCCCCGCAATAGCCGCCAAGGTGTTTCCCAATTGCTGCGTATGGTCGAAGCTGATGCTGGTGATGACCGAGACTGCCGGCTGGCAGATGTTGGTCGCATCGAGCCGTCCACCCAAACCGACTTCCAGCACAGCCGCCTGAGCATTCTGCCGCGCGAAGTGTAGTAAAGCCATGGCCGTCGTAATCTCGAAGAACGTAGGGCCGGATTGGTCCTTGGCCGCGCGATGATCGAGGGTCTCAACGGCTGGCCGGAGCAGATCGACCAAGGTTGTGAATTCTTCGGCCGCACACGGCTGCCCGTCGATGGTCATGCGTTCTTCGATCCGTTCGAGGTGCGGCGATGTAAACAGGCCGGTCCGATACCCGGCGGCCGATAACGCTGCGGCAATCATGGCCGATGTCGACCCCTTGCCCTTCGTGCCCGCAACGTGGACGATCGGCAGGCTTTGTTCGGGCGAACCGATCTCGTCTAGCAGTTGACGCATCCGCTCAAGCCCCATCCTCGCGGGGCCATACGGCATCGTCCGCCAGTACTCATAGTTCTCTCGACCGAGGAGGAATTGGATTGAATCTGCTCGTCGGGGGGGTACGTTGATATCAAGGGTCGGGGAAAGCACGGGAAAACCCACTAGGGGGGCTGTATTTTATTTCTCACCATCGCACACCCGATTAGTATACTGGAATTCATGGGGTGTGTCCGTAGCGATTTTTTGGCCGTCCCTTACTGCCGCAGCCGAAGCGGCCCAGGTGAGACCAGATCGTCGTGCTGCGTCTGGCATAACCGTACGAGGATCAGCTTTTGATCGAGGCGGTCATCGCGGCCGTTATTTTCCAAAAAGAAGTAGTGGCCGAGACTCCCAGGCCGATTGGGTTGGCTGCCTAATAGCAGCACTGCTCCAGGGCCCAGCACTGCGGTCAGTTTCAGCTCCTCAAAAGCCCGCTTCGGTCGGCCGGTTTCCAGGCGGAAAATCGCTTGATCGCCTACCCAACGCTGCCGATTCTGGCCGTGGTGTATCTCCGGCACCAATTCAAATTGCACTCGGCCATCGGGCTGGGGAGCAACGTGCAAGGCAAAGATGCCCTGGGCCTGTTCATAGGTCACCCCGCGGATTTCCCCCGATTCGGACACCAAGATCGGCATCTTCTCGATCAGGCCCGAGGCCGCGATCTCGTAACGCTGACCTGCTTGGGTTTGTAGGTGTTGGCACGAAACCCGCGACGGCGTCGCGAGGTCCGCGATTTTGACCTGCTGGACCTCACCGCCCGCACTCGGCTTGCCTTTCAGTTCCATCAATCCTAAGAGCGACGGCGGAATCTGACCGGCGAGAATTCCTGCCCGGAATCCGTTTTTCTCTAGTTTTCGGCGAACCTCGACGGGGAAATGCTGTTCATCGACCTCATCCCAGACTCGGTTTCTGAGGTCAGACTCTCCGGGCGGTAGGCGGATCGAGAACACCTCGATGACGGCACTGCCCGGGGCCATCTGCGTCGGCTGCAAGATCGAAGCCGTGGATTTGTTCGTCTGCGGTGCCATCCACGCGCAGCCCGCGATACTCAGCGTAAGAAAGAGCATCAGAAGTCGGGTCGAGGGCAAGGGCATATTGAGTCCATCGGGGGCGGCAAAGGGTAGCCCGGCCAAGGAATTGAGTCAAGAGGAGATGAATTGCAAAATGTCGCTGGATTTCGACAGAAAATTATGGGAC
>JANXQG010000453.1 GCA_025356915.1 Planctomycetota bacterium
TCATGAAGCTCGCGGATAAGTTCCGGACCCTGGGCGTGCGCGCCAACGCCGATACGCCCTCCGACGCCAAGATCGCCCGCGCGTTCGGGGCCGAAGGCATCGGGCTTTTCCGCACCGAGCACATGTTCTACGGCAAGGGCGCCGATGAACCGCTGTTCGCCCTGCGGAAGATGATCATGGTGATGGGCAAGAAGCCCAAAGTCGCCAAGACCAGGGAAGCTCAGAAGGTGGAGGATGAGAAGGTTCTTGCCGAGTGCAAGGCTGCGGTCGATGAACTGTTCCCCTTCGTCAAGAAGAGCATCAAGGACACGCTGAAAGCGATGGACGGCTTGCCGGTAACGATTCGCTTGCTGGATCCGCCGCTCCACGAGTTCGTGCCGCAGGACAAGGCCGCCGTGGCCCAACTGGCCGAGGCATTGAAGATGAAGCCGGCCGACATTAAGAAGCGCGGTGAAGAACTCCACGAGGTCAACCCCATGCTGGGCCATCGCGGCATCCGTCTGGGGATCACCTATCCCGAAGTGACCGAGATGCAGATCCGCGCCATCTTCGAGGCGGCTGCCGAGTTGATCAAGGAGGGCAAGGACGCCAAGCCCGAGATCATGGTCCCCGTGACCTGCGATGTTAGTGAAATCGACGTCACCAAGGTGCTCACGGATCGCGTGCATGCCGAAGTGAAGCAGGCCACCGGCATCGACGTGAAGTATCTCTATGGTACGATGATCGAGATTCCGCGGGCCTGTTTGCTCGCCGATCAGATGGCGAAGACGGCGCAGTTCTTCTCCTTCGGCACCAACGACCTCACGCAGATGACCTTCGGTTTCAGCCGCGACGACGTCGGAGGCTTCCTGCCGCATTATCTCAAGGACGGCATCCTCGAGGCCGACCCGTTCCAAACGATCGACCAGCCGGGCGTGGGCCAGTTGATCAAGATGGCGGTGGAGCGGGGTCGCGGCACGAAGCACGATCTGAAGATCGGCATCTGCGGCGAGCAAGGAGGCGATCCGGCTTCGGTCGAGTTCTGCTTCAAGACGGGTCTGAACTACGTCAGTTGCTCACCCTACCGCGTGCCGATTGCCCGTCTCGCGGCAGCCCATGCAGCCATCAAGGCCAAGGCCAAGTAAGCTGCTGGATATTACGATGAATTGAAGTTCGCCGCGCCTTTGCTTCCGCGAAGGCGCGGCTTTTTTCATTGGGAGTTTCCTTATCGGCGACTTCATGCGGCGCAACGTGATCGCACGGCAGATCGAGAAGGTGATCGAGGCATTGACCTCGCGATCTTTCAGCCGCGATGCCTTTGTCAAGAACCTCGAACACTTCTGCATTGCCATCGAGCGTGCTGCGGCACAAGTATCGCGAAGAGTTGAACTGCAATGAGCTGATGCTTCTGCCCTACTATGTCGCGTCGATGAACATCGAACATGCCTTTTGGGATGCCACCGGCGATTACGAAGCCTTCGAGGGGATATGCCTCGTGGACACCTTTGAAACGGCCGAGAAGACACAGCGCGCATTCGACGTTTTCAACGGGGCCAACACAGCGCGGGTCCAGCAACAGCGCAAAGCACCCATCAAAGTCATCGTCGCCAACCCCCCCTACAATGCTGGACAGATCCAAGAGAACGACAATAACAAGAATCGAAAGTACGAGGAAATCGATCGGCGGGTTCGCGTGACCTACGCTGCCGACTCCCAGGCCACGCTGGTCCGCAAGCTCAGCGATCCGTATGTGAAGGCGATCCGCTTTGCGGCCGACCGCATCGGAGACGCGGGTGTCGTTTGTTACGTCAACAACGACAGTTTCGTGGCCGAAAAATCGTTCGATGGCATGAGAAAACACCTCGGCAAGGATCGCGACTCCATCCGCTATAATGAATTCCTCTCGCTGGCCGGAATACCTCAAGAGACGTTCGATTATCGCCTCGGCAATCGATCCGCGCTAGAGTGGGTGATTGACCAATACCGCGTCACACGCGACGAGCATGGCAAAATCACCAGCGACCCGAACCGTGACGACGACGAGCAATACATTGTGCGTCTTGTCGGCCAAGTAATCACCGTGAGCCTGGAGACGCGCAGGATCGTCGCCGGCTTGCCACCCTTTACGATTTGATAAACGGGTCATTTCAGCAGCGGGGGGCATGGAAACAGGGGGCATGACGACGACAGCCCCAGCGGTTAGAATGAATCGCTTTCAGCCCCTCAGGAGACTGCTGCATTGAAACCGATTGTTGGCGACTGGTACGATCACCCGGAATACTATGACCTCTCGCTTCGCGACGAAACGCCCCAGGAGGCAAAATTCATCGAAGCGGCTTGCGGGAAGTATTGCGATTTTCCCGTGCATCGGCTGGTGGAGCCGGCCTGCGGCTCGGGACGGCTGGTAGTCGAAATGGCTGCCCGCGGTTACCAGGTGACTGGCCTGGATCTGAACGAGAAGACATTGGATTTCCTGCGAAAGCGGTTGAAGCGGCGAAAACTCCGCGCCGAGGTTCTCCTGGCCGACATGACGGAATTCACCCTGTCTCAGCCGGCCGATGCTGCTTTCTGCCTCTTGAACAGCTTTCGGCACCTGTTGACTGAAGCGGCCGCCAAGAGTCACCTCGAAGCCGTGGCTCAGAACCTACGGCCGGGCGGGATCTATATTCTCGGGCTGCATCTCGTGCCGCCCGACGCCTACGAAAATGCTATCGAACGCTGGCGGAGCAGCCAGGGAAAGACGCAAATCAGCACCGATTTGCGTGTCACCGCGACCGATCGGCGCCGCCGCATCGAGACGCTGCAAGTTTCGCTCCTGGTGCGCCGCAGCGAAAAGCTTTGGCGATTCCGCAGCAAGTTCGATCTGCGGCTGTACACGGCCCCGCAGTTCCGCAAGCTCTTGGCCAGCGTACCGGCCTTTGAACTCTGCAACGTGTACGATTTCTGGTACGAGATTGACGAACCGCAGAAGTTCAACAACGAAATCTCGGATACGGTGTTTATTCTGCGGAAGAGGATTGCAAAATGAAAAAAGCAAATTGCAAATTGCTACCGTCATTCCATCCCATCCCCCAATTTTCATTTTGCAATTTACAATTTGCAATTTGCCCCCCCCCATGTTAGGTTTCCTTGCCCCTCATTACCGCATCGCCAGTGTTCTGGAGCTTACTCCCGAGCGGCTTCGGGGGCTGGGTCTGGAAAATTTGCTTCTGGACGCCGACTGCACGCTGAAACGCTACCGTAGCGAGCAGTCTGCTCCAGGCGTGGCCGAGTGGCTCGATACCTTGCGGCAAGCTGGCTTTGGGCTTTGCTTGGTCTCCAACGGACTTGGCGAGCGAATCGGGCAATTCGCCGAGCGTGTCGGTCTCCCCTTTGTGGCCAGGGCCTTGAAGCCGCTTCCCCTGGGCTGCCACCGCGCTATGCGAAAAATGGGTTATCGTCGCGAGAGTACCGCCATGGTGGGGGACCAGCTTTTCGCCGACATCATGGCAGGTCGGTTGGCAGGATTGACGACCTTTTTAGTGGATCCGATCCATCCGGAAGAGGAGCCATGGTTCACGCGACTTAAACGCGGTCCCGAGCGATGGTTGTTGCGATAATTTCTCGCTTGACATTTGGGCCTGTACCGTGTCGAATGTAATAAGGGCGGTTTGGGCCGGAAGTGCAGGGCAACAAGGCACACGGTTCGCCATCCCGGGGAGGCTCTCTATGTATTTGCGGCCCAATTCTTCGTTCTTCCCGGTCATTATTGGCCGGCGGAGAGGTTTCACACTCGTTGAGGTTCTCGTCGCCACCACATTGACTCTGATCCTCATGACCGCCGTGGTAACGGTCTTCGGAGGAGTCGGTGACGGCATTGCCAAGTCCCGGCGGGCATTGGAGCAGTTTGATCGCCTCCGCACGGCAGCCCAACAGCTTCGCGTGGATTTGCAAGGGGTGACGGTAACGATGGACGGCCGTGCGGTGCGTCCGGAGGAGAATCAAGGGTATTTTGAGGTGATCAAAAGCGACTCAGACGCAGGCGCCGATCCGACCGCGATCAAGCGCGGTAACATCGTGATGTTTACCGCCCGCAATGCCGCCCGGCTGTTCACGGGCCGATGTCAGGCAGACCGCATTCAATCGGATGTGGCCGAGGTGGCTTGGTTTGTTCGTGGGAATACGTTGCACCGTCGAGTGTTGTTAGTCGTTCCAGGCATAGCTTCGACCATAGCAAACTCCGCCAAGGGCACTTTCTATGCCAACTACGATATCTCAGCCCATTACGCAAACAATCAGGTCGTGCCGAACAGCCTCGCCGATTTGACCAAGCGAGAGAACCGCTACGCGCACCCAGCGTCCACCTACCCCTTCAATGCCAGCGTCTGGGGATCGCTGGGGCTTCCCACGTTGAACGAATGCTCATCGACTTGGATGGCCGGTTGGGTCAATGGTTCCACACCTCCACCCGCAGGTGGAGGAGCTGGAGGAAACGTCGACCTGTGGGACAGCGCGAGTATTCAAAAAGGCGCTCTTAAAGAAGATGCCTTGGGGACCGGCACTCGGGTGGCCGACGATGTGGTGTTGAAGAATGTGATCGGCTTTGATGTCAAGATCTGGCAGCCAGCGGCCGGCGGTGCCGGGAGTTACGTTGACCTGGGATACGACTCGGGTTGCTGGAGTTATGAAAATGAGGGAATCTACAACATTGACAATTCCGGCAACCCTCCTACGAATGTGCCGAATGCCGGCCAGTTTACCAACGGCTTGGCCGACAAGGGCGGCGTCGTTGACAACGACAGCGAACGGCTCACCACGCCGCCCCCGTTTCCGCTCCGCGGCATCCAGATCAAGATCCGCTGCTTCGAGCCTGATAGCCGACTGATCCGCGAGATCACCATCGAGCAGGACTTCCTACCGAAATAGACCCGCTCAATTTGAAGTGTTTATACTGGATAATCTCAGCATTGTGGGAAAGGTGTCGGCATGGCGAGTGAACTGATCGAAATCCGGTGGCACGGCCGCGGAGGCCAAGGCGCGAAGACCGCCGCTCAACTTGTGGCCCAGGTCGCCCTGGAAGAGGGGCGATTCAGTCAAGGCTTCCCCGAGTACGGCCCGGAGCGCATGGGTGCCCCAATTCGGGGATTCACCCGCGTGAGCGACGCGCCGATCCGCCTCCACTGCGCCATTGAACGGCCCGACGTGGTCGTCGTGCTGGACGACACGCTGATCGGCATGCCGTCTATCACCGAGGGTGCCGATCACAAGACAATCTTCGTGATCAACACCATGCTGGCGGCCAGCGAAATCGGCGACAAGCTCAAAGGCGCGGGGGGCAAACCGGTGGGCACGTTGTACTGCATCGATGCCACCACAATTTCGATCGACGAACTCGGGCGTCCCATGCCGAACACGCCCATGATCGGTGCCCTGGTTAAAGCCACCGCCTGTATCTCCATCAGCGCGCTGAAGAAAGACATTCAAAAGAAGTTCCTCGCCAAGTTCGGCGAGCGCGTGGTGCGAGGCAATATCCGCGCCATCGAGCGTGCCTATGAGGAGGTGCAGACATCGTGAGCGAATTGCTTGGTTGGAAAGACATGCCCATCGGCGGGATCATCTTCGAGTCGGGGAGCAGCCAACGCTACGTGACGGGCGGTTGGCGAACGTACAAACCAGTCCACGCCCAGGATCGTTGCGTTCATTGCCTTCGCTGCTGGATACTGTGCCCGGACTCTGCGGTACTGGTCGAGAACGGCCGTCTGGTCGGGTTCGACTACGATCACTGCAAGGGCTGCGGGATATGTGCCCGGGAATGTCCGGCCAAGTGTCGCGCGATTGAGATGGAACTTGACAGGTAGCCGCATGAACAAACGAGTGCCCCTAACCGGGAACGACGCGGGCGCCGAGGCCCTGAAGGACGTGAATCCCGACGTGGCCGCGGTGTTCCCCATCACGCCGCAGACCGAGTTGATGCACCAGTTTGCGTCCTACGTCCACGACGGCGTGGTGGACACGGAATTGATCCTGGTCGAATCGGAGCACAGCGCCCAGAGCGCGTGTTTTGGCGCAGCGTCAGCCGGAGCGCGCACCGTCACGGCCACTTCGTCGCAGGGCTTGTTGCTGATGGCCGAAATCTGCGCCATTACCGCCGCCACGCGGCTGCCGGTGGTCATGCCGGTCGTCAACCGGGCAATCAGTGCGCCGGTCAATATCGGCTGCGACCATAGCGACTCGATGTTCCTCCGCGACGCCGGCTGGATCCAGTTGTACTGCGAAAACAGCCAGGAAGTCTACGACACGGTGGTCCAGGCGTTTCGGATCGGCGAGCACAAAGACGTGCTCCTACCGGTCATGGTGTGCCTCGACGGCTTCATCATCAGCCATACCATGGAGGGCGTGGAATTGATCGGGCCGGAGGCTGCGAGGCAGTTCGTGGGCGAGTACGACGCAGCCTTCCGTTTGCTCGACACTGCCAAGCCGATTACCGTCGGTCCGCTGCACCTGACCGATTACTACTTCGAGTGCAAGCGTCAGGTGGTCGAGGCCATGGCGACCGCACGGAGGGTCATCGTCGAAGTGGGCAAGGAGTACGGCCGCTTGACCGGCCGGGAGTATGCCCTTTTCGAGCCGTATCGCCTGGACGATGCCGAGGTGGCGATCATCGCCCTAGGCTCGACCTGCGGCACGGCCAAGGTAGCGGCGGATCGGGCTCGGGAAAAAGGCCTCCGGGCCGGCGTGCTGAAACTGCGGTCTTTTCGGCCCTTCCCGGGCGAAGAAATCGCCGAAGCCCTCCGGCATGTCGGCGCGGTCGCCGTGTTGGATCGATCGATCTCCTACGGGCTTCCGGGCGGGCCGCTGTTCCACGAAGTCCGATCGTTTGCCAACGGAGGCGCGGTGCTGGTGAGCTACGTGTACGGCCTTGGCGGCCGAGACATCACACCCAGCGACCTGCAATGCGTGTTTGCCGAACTGGCTGCAAGGCGGCAGTCCGGCGAGTCGGACGGAGTCTTTCGGTATATTGGTTTGAGGGAGTCGTAGGAAAATCCATGGCGATCAACCTGAAAGAAATGTCGGCCAGACCCGAGCTGCTGGTCGGTGGACACCGGTCCTGTGCCGGGTGCGCTGCGCCCGCTATCTTGCGCCAGGCCCTGCACGTGGCCGGGCCGGACACCGTCGTAGGCTTCGCCACCGGATGCATGGAGGTCTCGACGACGATCTATCCCTACACCGCGTGGCGCGTGCCGTACATCCACTGCGCGTTTGAGAACTGCGCCGCGACCGTCAGCGGCGTGGAGGCCGCATACCGCGTGCTGCAGCGCAAGGGCCGGATTCCTGCGGATAAGAAGATCAATTTCATCGCCTTTGGTGGGGATGGCGCCTCCTATGACATCGGTTTTCAGTCGCTCTCCGGTGCGATGGAACGCGGGCATCGGATGCTGTATGTGTGCTACGACAACAACGCCTACATGAACACCGGCACCCAGCGATCCAGCGCAACGCCCCGTGGGGCCATGACCAACACCAGTCCCAACGGCAGCATCATTTCCGGCAAGCAGCAGTCTCGCAAAGACCTCACGGCCTGCGTGCTGGCGCACAACATCCCTTACGTGGCCCAAGCTTCGGTCTCCAACCCCATCGACTTCATGCGAAAGGTGGCACGCGCGCTGGAGATTGATGGTCCGTCGTTCATCAACATCCTACAGCCCTGCCATCGGGGATGGGGCTGCAAGCCGGAAGATTCCATCGAGTTGGCACGCCTTGCCGTCGAGACCCGGTGGTGGCCGCTCTACGAGGTTGACCACGGTCGGTGGAAAGTCAATAATAAGCCCAAGACCGTCGTACCCGTGGTCGATTGGTTCAGGATCCAAGCCCGATTCAAGCACATGGTTGCCGGCGACCGGGATGGAATCCTTGCCTGGCACCAGGAACAAGTGGACAAAGCATGGACCGAGCTTCTGGAGAAAGAGGAGAAGAGCCAATGAGCCACGGCCAGCTTCCTCCGGAACGGTTGACGCGGGTTACCGATCTGCTTGAAATCGCGGGGCGATTGAGCCCCTCCACGGCGGTCCTACCGGGCGGCCATCGCGTCGAAGATCTGCGACTGGTCGAGTCTGCTCGGGACCATGGGTTCGTGGACCGCATTATTCTGGTAGGCCAGAAGGACCGCATGGCCGACGCGGTGAAAGAGGCGGGAATCGACGTGGCCGTTGACGACATGATCGCGGCCGATGGCGAAGAACAGATCGCTGCGGCCACGATCAAGGTGTTGAAGGCCGGGGGTGTGGACATCGTGCTCAAGGGCGACATTTCCACCCCAGTAATGAATCGCTATATCCTGCCGCTGGCCGTCCGGCCAACCGTGAGCTTGGCGACCCTCTTTGATGCGGCCCCGATCGCCGATGGGCGTCCGATGCTGCTGACCGACGCAGGCGTGACCACGGTGTGCGATTTGAAACGCATGACGGACCTGGTCAGCAATGCCGTTGATGTTGCCCAGGCGGTGATGGGGATTGAACGGCCTCGCGTGGCTATCCTTTCGGCCAACGAGAAGCAGATCGCGTCCTTGCCCTCCACGCGCATGGGGCTGGAACTGGCCAGCCTCGGTTGGCAAAACGCCGTGGTGTGCGGCCCGCTGTCGTTCGACCTAGCCACCGATCCGGCTTCCGTGGCAATCAAGGGGATGCCCGACCTGCCGGGTGCCCTGGAGGTGGCTGGAAAAGCGGACGTGCTGGTCTGCCCCGGAATCGACACGGCCAATGTCCTCTACAAAATGATCGCTGCCTTGGACAAGTACGGAGAGGCATCGCTGGCGAGCATCACCGTCGGGTTTCCCGTGCCTTACGTCATCTTATCGCGTTCGGACACGCTGGAAACTCGATTGGCGTCGATCGCGCTGTGCGCCATCTATGCTCGACGAAGACCTCAGGACTTTTTGAAGCCAGGAGAACATGCAGATGATTAATCAAGAGATGTGTCGATGGGTTTTCCGGACCCATGTGCTCGATCGAGCTGGAGCACTGACCAGCATCGCTTCTGCCTTCAGCAACGAAGGCGTCAGCATCGACACGATTGTCGGCCACGGGATTGAGCAGCGCGCGGGAGTGGACGGGAGTGTGGTGCTCACCTTCTATTGTAGTGAGGCCAATAAGGACAAGATGGTCCGCAAGGTCAAACGCCTCAGCAAGGTAATTCGACTGGAGGAACATCCCTATGAGTCGCAGAGCCTGCGAAAATCGGCCCTCATCCGCTGCAATCGGCAACTTAAGCCACGCGACGTGGTGGGCGAAACGGCGTTCCTAACCAGTGAACTGGTGAAGAGCGACGCCCACGGCTGGACATACCTCCTGGCCGGCTCGCCCAGTGACCTCGACCCTGTGTTGGAAAGTCTGGAGGCCGCAGGCATCATCAAAGACGTGATCTATTCGGTGCTTAGCCTTTAAGACGCATCTTTCGTGCCTTGGGCAGTGCCGACCTTTGAGGGCTTTTCAGGTCCAATAATGGTCCTGCTCAAGAATGTTACCGATGATGGTCCGTGAGCTTTTTCACCAGCGAGTACCAGTTTTTACCAAGAACACCAGATCCCACCATGTCTATCGTTTCTCGCGATGAATTAGCAAGCCGCTATCTCGACCAACTCCCCTACGAGCCTTATAAAGTCCAGGAAGATGCCCTCCTGGCTTGGTTCACCTCGGACCACGGTGTGCTGGTCTGCGCTCCGACGGGCATGGGGAAGACGCTGATCGCCGAGGCAGCCCTCTTTGAAGCCTTGCATACCGGTCAGCAGGCGTATTACACCACGCCGCTGATTGCCCTGACGGAACAAAAATTCCACGAGATGCAAGATCGCGCCGTGCAGTGGGGATTTCAGGCGACCGACGTCGGACTGGTGACAGGCAATCGCCGCGAGAACCCCGCGGCTCCCGTGCTCGTGGTCGTGGCGGAAATCCTGCTCAATCGCCTGCTGCACGCCGAGTTCGATTTTGAGCACACCTCGGCCGTCGTGATGGACGAGTTCCACAGTTTCAACGATCCCGAACGCGGCATCGTCTGGGAAATGACCCTGGGATTGCTGCCGCCGCAGGTGCGGTTGCTCTTACTCTCGGCCACGGTGGGCAATGCCATGGACTTCATTCACTGGCTGCGGCTGGGGCATCAGCGAACTCTCGAATTGGTTCGCGGGGAAGAACGCCGCGTGCCGTTGAGCTACCACTGGATCGGCGACATGTTGCTGACCGAGCAGATTGAAGAAATGGCCCAGGGCGATGCCGAAACGCGGATGACGCCCGCCCTGGTCTTCTGCTTCAATCGAGACGAATGCTGGACCGTGGCCGAGCAAATCAAGGGCAAAAAAGTCCTCAGTGATGGCCAGCAAACCCGGCTGGTCGAGGAATTGAACCTGCACGATTGGTCGCAAGGGGCCGGCACCAAGCTGCGGCAACTGTTGTTGCGAGGCGTCGGCGTGCACCACGCGGGTCTGCTGCCCAAGTATCGCCGTATTGTGGAAATGCTCTTCCAGCGCAAGCTGCTGAGCGTGGCCATCTGCACGGAAACCCTGGCGGCAGGCATCAATCTTCCGGCTCGCTCGGTCGTGCTGCCAACCATGTTGAAAGGCCCGCCGGATAAGAAACGGGTGATTGAGGCGAGTGCCGCCCATCAAATCTTTGGACGTGCCGGTCGGCCACAGTTCGACACGCATGGCCACGTTTACGTGCTGGCCCATGAGGACGATGTAAAGATCGCCCGCTGGCACGAGCAGTACGACAAGATCCCCGAG
>JANXQG010000455.1 GCA_025356915.1 Planctomycetota bacterium
GACCGGGCGCCCGTTGGGCGATGAAGTCTTCCTGGATCGTTTGGAAGGTTTGCTGGATCGCTTCTTGAAGCCGAAGAAAGGTGGCCGGCCCAAAAAAACCGAAAACCAGTAATGTGTCCCCTGATTCCTGATTCCGGATTCCGATTCCGGTGGCCGTGTTCAGGCTTCTTCTGGCCCGGTTAGTTGAGAATGGTGCAATTCGCACCTAATGAATAGGACAGAAAGACCTCGCCGCCAGTCGCTCAACCGTCCATTTTGCCTTCCGAAAAGTTAGCAAAATGGTTAGCAGGCAAAAGTTAGCAGAAACTCAACGAAAAAAGCCTTGCGTAACTCATTGCTACGCAAGGCATTATGAAGTGGGCGATACAAGACTCGAACTTGTGACCCCTAGCTTGTCGAGCTAGTGCTCTAACCAACTGAGCTAATCGCCCCGAGCTAATCCACTGGATCCTTCCCTAACGGTTCATCAATTCTGCCACCAGATGCTCGATCTGTCAACTGGTTAATATGTTGCGGGGGGTATGACAACAGCCAATAGGGCTTGATCGAAAAAGTTGGCCCAACTCTACCGCCTTGGCTATACTCGGCACGGGCACATTCTGCGGTTTTGCATCAACGGCATACTAACCCAAAGCGCAAGCGAGGTAATGGTTTACGCGCCTCGCTTGCGCTTCGGGTTAGTATTATTCGCGCCCACGCAAAGTATAGGTGGCCGCTCTTACGCCACGGTATTCACTCCGCTTGACGCACCTTGTTGGCGCACTGCGGCAAACTTCTGAAGCCAACTCAACCGCCCGACAAGCAGATCGATGTTGGGCTGCACTGCGGTCGCATCGGGCGAATGAGCGGCGGCTTCTTGAACCTTGGCAATTCGCTGCTGATAGAAATCCAGCAGGTTCACCGACTCGTCGGAGCTGATGCCGGCGTTCTCCAGGTCGACGCGAATCGACGACAACTCCTGCATGTCTTTCTGCGAGATCGTGCCTTTTTCGGACAATTGCTGGATGAGTTTTGAGAAATCGTTGGGCGTGATGTCGGCCATGTCGTACTGGGAAAGGATCTCCCGCATGGCGGCCGTGGGCGTGGGTGGTGAGGATGAATCGACCGCAGCTGCTTTTCCAGCCGCAGTTTTGACGACGGAAGTAGCGTTGCTTTTGACCTGCGAAGTCAGGTCGGTTAGTCCGCTCAGGACATTGGGCACGTTCATCTTTCAGATCCTTTCCTTCTAATTCTACGGTACAGTATATAAAGAAACGTCGCAACCGCAAATAGGGGGATCAAAAAAATCAGATAAACCCGCGCGTAGAGCAAGACCACGAGGACGATCGGCAGGACGTACCAGACCCATCGCGGCAAGCGGTGCAAGTCGGGCCAAGCCAGCCAAAAAGCACCCAGTACCAAGCCAACCCGCAGCCCCACGTCCCTGACCATCGGGTAGTGCGCCAGCGGCGACCAAGAGACAATCGCCGCCAATCCGAAGGAGGCCAACGTGACGAGTCCCAAGAGGTGACGACGCACAAGCGGCCTCTAATGCGATTGGCGGAGGAATAGTTGTCGAGCACCGCCGACCGACTCATACGTCCTGCCGGCAATGTTATTGCGATCGTTGTCGGCGGCGACCTGGGCGAGTTCCTGGCCGCACGGCGTCGGATAGCAACGCGTAATGCAGGCCTGGCAAAGGTTCCCCGGCTCGAATCCGATCGCCCGGGCGACTGCCTCTACCGGCAGATAACGCAAGGAATCAGCTCCCAATCGCGCCGCCATGCGAGCCTCAGCTTCCGGGGTCAGTGGGCCGTCCTGGAGGAATTGGGCCGCGAATAATTCACTGACCGTCGACATGTCGATCCCATAGAAACAGGGCGAGATGATCGGCGGGCAGGCTACGCGGACGTGAATTTCCCGCGGCAAACCCGTCTGCCGGATCCGCTGCAACAAGACCTTTAGCGTCGTCGCGCGGACAATTGAATCCTCGACCAGAATCACCCGCTTCCCTTCAAGAACCTCGCGGAGCGGTGTGTACTTGGTTTCTGCCTTGCGTTTGCGATCGCCACTCCCTTCAATGAATGTGCGGCCGGAGTAACGATTACGAATCAATCCCTCGACGCAGGGTACCTTCAGCGCGTAGGCCATCGCGTCGGCCGCCGCCTTGCTGGTGTCGGGGACGGGAACGACTACCGTGTCGTCGTCGATAGCGACCGTCTCCAATTGGGCCAATTCCTCTCCCAGGGCCTTGCGAGCCAGGTAGACACTGCGGCCGTCCATGGTGCTGGCCACGTTAGCAAAATAGACCCATTCAAAGAAGCAATGAGCCCGTCGCGAGCTGTGAGCAAAGGTCTGAATCTCCAAACGCCCGTCGCTGATGATGATGGCTTGGCCCGGCGGCACCGGCTTGATGCTTTCCGAGGCAAAACCAAGGTTCATCAGGGCGACGCTTTCGCTCGCCGCGGCAAACAGCGGACCTTCGACCGCATAGCACAAGGGCTTGATGCCGAGCGGATCGCGCGCGACGATCATATCGCCCAAGGCATCGAGGAGGACCATGCTGTAGGCGCCGTCGAACTTGGCACCGATCTCCCGCATGACGTCGACCAGCGGCGGTTGCCGGTCGGCCGTCAGGGCTTGGCAAATCTGATGCATGAAGACCTCGGTATCGGTCTCCCGCGCAAGATGGTTGTTGTCATCGGCCAAAAGCTCATTCCGCAGCTTTGAATAATTCGCCAACTGGCCGTTGAATGCGAAGCTAAACCACTTATGCTTCTTGATGTGAGGTCGCTCGAAAGGCTGCGCGTAGTTGCGATCATCTGCCCCACAGGTGGCATAACGGACATGGCCGATCGCGGCACGGCCGTCGAATTCCTTCATCAGATTTTCGTACTGAGCTCGATGGCTCATGCGAAAAACCTCGCCGACCATGCCGACATCTTTATAGGTGCCGATAAACTGCTTGCGATGCGGGTGATAAGTCGACATGCCGGCCGCCAACTGGCCGCGGTTCTGAATATCCAGTAACATCCGCGGCATAAGACGGGACACGGCATCTGGCCCACAATCCGCGCATAACGGACTTACTCCCCGCCCAGGCAAGTGATAGATCGCGGCCACACCACATTCGTCGCGTAGTTCACTCATAACATTATCTTAGGGTTAGAATCCAATTCACACAACCTGTCAGTTTGGGGGGAGAGTCAAGGTTCGTTCCATGAAGCGTTCTTCGCATTTCTCCCGTCGTACGGCTTTCGATGTTAGAAAATAACGAGTATGCTAGGGACTACCCGCCGTTTTCTTGCCTTCGTAGACAACCATTCTACCGCGATCATGACCGACGCACTGCGACAGGAAATTGCTGCCCTCGCCACCACTCTTGTCGTGAAAGTCGGTACGCAAGTCCTAACCCGCGACGATGGCCAGCTCAATCAGGCCCGCATCGACCAGCTTGCACGGCAACTGCACGACGTGGTTGCCAGCGGCCGGAAAGTGGTGCTGGTCAGTTCCGGTGCGGTTGGCGCAGGAATGGGACGACTGGGCATGACTCAGCGGCCTACCGATTTACCGCGACTCCAGGCCGTCGCCGCCATAGGGCAAAGTATTCTGGTGGAGGCCTACGAGCGAGCCTTGTCACCCTACGGCCACCACGCCGCTCAGGTCTTGCTGACGGCCGAGGATCTCGATCACCGATCCAGGTATCTCAACGCGCGGAATACGCTTTTGACCCTGCTGGAACTTGGGGCCATTCCAATTATCAACGAAAACGACACCGTTTCCGTTGAGGAACTGCATACGACCTTTGGCGACAACGACCGGCTGGCGGCCATCGTTACCAACCTCATTCGGGCACCGCTCTTGGTGCTGCTTACCGATGTCGAGGGTCTTTACGACGGCGACCCTCACCAAACCGGCAGCAAGATTATTCACACCGTCGAGCGGCTGGATCACTCAATTTACGACCTTGTGCGCGATAAAAAAGGCGGCCGGGGAAAAGGCGGCATGGCTAGTAAACTGGAAGCAGCCCGACTTTGCACCAGTGCCGGTGAAAACCTGATCATCGCCAGTGGCCGCGATATCGAAGTGCTGCCGAAAATTATCGCCGGCGAGGTCGTCGGCACCTTATTCCTTACGCAATGCCAGTCTCTTGCCGCCCGCAAGCGATGGATCGGGTTTACCGTGAAACCGCGGGGATTATTGCAACTTGACGCCGGGGCCAAGGAGGCCATCCAGCGGAAAGGTCGCAGCCTGCTGGCAGCGGGAATTGTGGAAGTCAACGGCCTCTTTGCCAAAGGCGACATCGTGGCCCTGCGTGGGCCGGACGGAATGGAGATTGCTCGCGGACTAACCAACTACGGCCACGAGGATCTCGCCCGAATCAAAGGGCTGCGGACCAGTCAGATCGCCGACATTCTGGGCGAATGCCCCTACGAAGAAGTCATCCATCGCGACAATATGGTGGTAACCAGTCTTGCGGAGTAGTGTTTCCAGCCGATTGGCCCATCTCTAGCCCTAGTTTTTTTTGTATGGTAGCATACGTTCTGCTTCCACAACCGATATCCAAACCGAGAATCCACCGTTTCGCTCGGAAAAACAAAACGATCGTACATAATCCGCAAACTGAACATGCTATCCGCACGACCTTGGATCGGAATTGCCCTGCTGGGAATCTCCTGGCTTCTTGGCCTCGACTACTACGAGACGGCCAGCCCTTGGGCTCAGGCGATGGTCTTGATTCTTGGCGTCTGGATGCTCACTGCGGGTGAGAGGGCCAATCTCTTCCGTGTCACGCGGGAAGCCTACCCCGAATTGACCCTAGCCACCCTCCTGTTGCTGCTTCCGGTCGTGTGGTGGACTCCCTGGCCCTATCGCTTATCACCGCTGCTGATCGTCGCAGGGCTTGTCTTGGAACGCGTGCCTTTCGCCCGGCGGTTGCTTCGACCGGTCGCTGCCGCATGGGTAACGGGAGGCGTGATTCTGTTGGCACAATCGGTTGTGCTAACGCTGTATGCGGCGGTCACGGCGCGGAACCACGACCTGCCCGGCACACTGGTCAAGCTCCTCGCCTGGCTCTGCTCGTTGGTGGGCATCGACGCGGCAGGAGATGGACCCATGCTCGTCGTGCAGCCGATGCGGCAGTCGCCGACCGTGATGAATTTCGTCGCGGCGGCGAACCTCGCAGGGCCGCAGCAGATGCGCGAGAGCGCCTTCATTGGCCTCGGACCAATCACGGCGGCGCCGTGGACGGCCAACATGCAGAACTGCTCGATAGAT
>JANXQG010000462.1 GCA_025356915.1 Planctomycetota bacterium
GAGATGGGCGATCTGTTGGCTCGGGTTACCAGCGACGATATTTTGCAGTTCGGCATGATCCCCGAGCTTATCGGCCGTCTACCGGTGGTGACTCCGCTGCGCCCGCTGGACGAAGGGGCCTTGGTCCGCGTATTGACCGAGCCGAAGAATGCCCTCATCAAGCAATATCAGGCGTTGTTCTCGATGGAGAACGCCGAGGTGAATTTCACCGAGGGCGCATTGAAATTGATCGCCCACAAGGCCCACGAGAAGGATGTCGGTGCTCGCGGGTTGCGAGCGATCATCGAGGAAGTCATGCTCGACATCCTGTACGAGTTGCCCGACCAGCCGCCGGCGAGCAAGTTCCTGATCACCGAGGAAGTGGTTGCCGGACGGCAATCGCTCTTCAGCGGCCCAGTGAAGAAGAGCGCCTAGGGTGACGGGATTGAAGTCGAAAAAAGCCAGGGGCGACTAACGTCCCTGGCTTTTCTCATGGATTTACCGGGCTGCCGGAGTCGGCGGGGCATCCGCAATCGAGCCATCGAGGACCACGGCACATCCCGTAGTCCTTTGTGGGTTATTTTTGCCGATACCCCTCCAGCGTCTTCCGCACCTCGTCGGCATTGAAATTCTTTGGTTGTGGCTTGTCGAGGTTCTGCTGCAACTCCTCGAAGGTCGGCGTCTTCGCGGGTACTCCTCCGGCGGGAACTTCCAGCCCAGCCGTCCAGACGATGCCGTTGAGCACTACCGTGCGGAAACTGTCGCAACCCCAGCTCCAGTGAAAATGGGTACCGGTGAAGCCGAAGCCGCGGCCGCCGCCCGGTCGCTCATAGGCCCAGGCCACATGCTCCGGCAGGCCCTTGCGGGCGAAGACGTGCGGATTGGCCCCGTGGGCGTCATTCCCCTTGCCACGTGTCTCGTCCGGCGGAACCGTGGTGAGAATTGGCGTCACACCCTTCATGGCGTCCTGAAAACGCATGTGATAGTACCATTCATCGTTCATCGTGAAGGGGCGGACACCTCGGGCCACGGGGTGATCGGGGAACTTATCAAAATGACCTACCCAGAACGGGTTGACCGACCAGAATGTCTCAAAATATCCACCGATCCAACTCTTCAACAGATCGCCCGCCTTGCCGGGTGGCACCTCGACCGCGTAGTGGATGCAGGCCAAGCCAACGCCTTTTTTGGCCAGCTTGTCGAACTCGTCGAGATGATTCATCACCAGGTGACCTTCGCCGCCGTCGCAGAAGATGACCACCGTGGCAGCGTCGTCCAAGGCATGCGGATCCTTCGGCCAGCCCTGATAGACGACCGTCTCGACCTCGGGAACATTCTCTCGGAGGCACTTGGCCAACAGCAGGCAGCCGGCATGGTGTTCGTGTTGGGCATAGCCGTGGCTGCGCCCGCCGGCGAGGAAAACAATCTTCTTCTTCGCGTCGGCTTTCATCGGGTTGTCTTGCTTGAACTCCTTGAGCCGCACGTTGCGGAATTGCACCTTCATGGGCGGCCCGGCGTGGATCTGCAAGGCGATGATGCCATCCTTGCGGGCCATCGTGTCTTCATCGAGCAGTTCGCACATCAGGTGGCCGTTGATCTTTTGGGTGATGCGATTTCCGCGGGCGGTGATATCGTACTCATTCCAGTCGCGGGTTTTGATGAACTTGGCCAACTCGGCCCCATTTCCAAATCGCTCGGCGACCTTGGGCCTGTGGTCCTTGCCGATCACTACCTTTTCGCCGCAGTTGGCCAGGATGCCGCGGAAATTTTCGCCGTAGCATATTCCCGTGAATTGGTTACCGGAATCCATGTCCGGCTGATAGCCGCTGACTTGCCATTTCCCAGGTCCTTCCCAACTGCGGATCTGCACGCCGGAGTTCGCAAAGCCTGGGTTGGGCATGCAAAATTCGATCTTCAGTTGGAAGTCGGCCGGCTTGCCGCCACGCCAGATGAGAAACGTGTTCCGGGGCGCAGGATTTTCCTTGGTCGTCTGGCCGGTGAGGCAGCCATCTTCGACTCGCCAGAACTTCGGATCGCCTTCCCAGCCTTCGAGCGTCTTGCCGTCAAATATCGGGCGGAAGCCTTCCGAGTCCGCGGCCGGAGGTTCGGCTTGTGCCGCGAGTGCGGCTAGCCCCACGGTAATGCCCAGGCAGTATGCCAACGATTGAATTCTCCTTCGTAGAACGGAATTTATTCCGTTGCCTTCACGGTTCATAATGGTTCTCCAGGATCCAAGTGGTAAAGTGGACACATAGACGCAGTATAACAGGAAGTTTTCGCGGTTGCAAACTGCCCTGGTCGAAATGCCCTAGCCCGGATTATTCATAAATTGTAGGGTGCGTGGAGCGAACCCCTAGGGAAATGGTGGGTTACGCACGGAATCCAACGAACGGCAACCTTCCACCCTGGTTTAGACCCGTTCGCGCAACGCACCACTACTTCAAACAGTAACAGCCATCCAGCTTGGAAAGTTCCAGCCAGGCCGCTTCGTCGCGCACTGACGTCAAGGCTCTTTCGCTGCTCGTCACGGAATAGCAGGCCAACGACGATTTGCAACTTGCCCTGTTTGCAGTCGCGGTTGTAGCCGAAGGCGGCGAGTGCGTTGTCGGTAACCATGTCCACGCCGCTTGCGGTTTCGCCCGTTCCGGAACCGAGCACGCTGGCGTTGTTGGTGGCCGGGCTGGTGGTTGGGGTCGGAGCCTGGAGGAGGAAGAGGAAAGATTGAGAATTGAAAATTGCAGATTTTGTTCAGCATATTGAGAGAAATGGATTATCCGCGAAAGAACGCTGATAACACAAAGGATTATTCTTTTGTTGTTTTAGATTACACACCTGCCGCTTTAGGCCCGGCGCATCAATTACTGTCGTAGGACGGATTGGCAATCCGTCGAATTGCCGGACGGATTGCCAATCCGTCCTACGGCCAAGTCCGACACTTATTGA
>JANXQG010000469.1 GCA_025356915.1 Planctomycetota bacterium
GAATGCCAGCCTGGTCAACCAGGCCCATTTGGAGGCGTATACGCACCGGTACTTCGTGAAGGTGACGGAGCCAGTCGGTACGGGTAAGGCTTGCGGCAACTGCAAGTACTGGATGAAGCCGTGGATGGAACGCGGCAAGCAGCAATACTGTCACGAGCTTGGCTACGTTGAGACCGATTCTTGCAAGGACTTCGAACATCGCGTAGAGACCAGGGAGATCGAATACACCTTGGAATCCTACAAGCGTACGGGCGCCGTGTACGCGTTCGCCCGCGGGGACATCGGTAAACTGCTTCGCACCTTCCCGGACTTCGACATCGTCGATGAGCGCGTATCCCCGCCACTCGGATACGACTTGCGTTTCACAAGTCAGCTTCGCGACGACCAGCTACCTGTGGTGAAGGCATGGCTCCGCAAGGGCTACGGTATCATCAAGAGTCCAACTGGCTCAGGTAAGAGCGTGCTCCTGTCACACCTGATCGGGCATCTCGGGCTGCGCACGCTGATCCTGTCCCATGAGACCCGACATCTCGACACGCTGTACCAGCGCATCTGTGAGCACACGAACCTGTTGGCGCTGGAGGAAGAGACTGGCCAGCAGATCGCCGGACGGTTCCTGGAGGGGAAGGGCGATTTCCCGATCACGTTCAGCACCTTCCAAGCCTTCGGGTCCGCCCAGGGTAAAGCGGCGATCCCAGGGTTGAAGGATAGCTTCGGTCTCGTGTGGGTGGATGAATGTTTTGTGGGCTCCACACTCGTAGACGGTCGGCGCATAGACGGTCTCCGTGTTGGAGACCAGGTTACTTGTTTCGACACGCAAGATCCCTCGAAAATTCTTGTGCGCAAAGTCAAACGTGTGATGGCGAAAGTCCCTTCTGGGTTGATTCGCCTACACGTAGGTAACCGTGAGCTAACTTGCACACCCGACCATCCTATTTGGACATCCGAAGGTTGGGTACCTGCTGCCCTATGTGAGCATCGAGATGTTCTAGTGCAGGACTCAAGTCTTGGAAGCGCTCGGGTGGACCGTATTGAGGTTTTGGAACGAGGAAGTGATGGGACATTTGGAGGAGTGTGTCCGGACGGTCTTGTCTACAATCTCGAAGTTGAAGACGTCCATACCTACTTCGCCAACGGTGTAGGCGTAAGTAACTGCCACCACACCAGTGCGCCCACGTACCACCAAGTGTTCAGCAGCTTCAACAGCCAGTACCGAGGAGGTACGACTGCCACGCCGACGAGGAAAGACCAGACGCACTGGGCCACATACAATTCAATCGGCCCGATCACGGCCGAGGGTGGCAACGAGATGCTCGGCTGCGACGTCACGTGGGTTCGCACGGGTATCTCGGTGCCCGCCAGTCTTTTCCGCTTTACCAAGTACCCTTGGTCGAAGCTGTTGGATTGGCTTGGGCAGAACAGCGACCTCAAAGCGCTCGTGTTGGAGAACGTGCTACGCGATATCGTCGCGGGCTACAAGCCGTTGGTGATTTGCGAGCGGTTGAACATGGTCCATTACCTGAACCGCATGCTCACGCATAACGGATACAACGTTGAGGTCGTCGTCGGTGGCCAGGCGAAGAAGAAGTCGAAGTCTGCGAACAAGATGGGCGTTGCCACCGACTTCGACGCCTTGAGCCGCAAGCTCCTTGACGGCACCGTACACTGTGTGGTGGGCACCAATGTCCTCAACGAGAACATCGACATCCGTCCGTTGGACTGCCTCCACCTGCCCTTCCCGTCAGCCAATGAGGAGATGGAAGAGCAGCGCGCGGGTCGTATTCGTCGTCCACTGCATCCTAGCGACATTGCAGCCGGCCTCGTCAAAAACAATCCAACGATCAGAGCGTACTGTTTTGAAGGCCATCGAATAGTCAACGCGGGGGAGACCACTAGAAAAACAGTGTACACACGTCTTGGGTTCACGGGTGTAGACTCTCAGGGCATCCCCAAGATCGCCAACAAAACAAGGTTGTCCCTCATCAATGATTGACACATCTAAAGTTAACATAGTACGTAGGGATGGACATGGTGACGTGTTCGAATGGCTTGCCGTTCTTAGCGGTGAGGACTACCGGTCGATCCCGACCAGCATCTGCCCAGTTGTCCTCAACGTGGTCGCCCACTATGGCGGCGCCATCGCAGATGACGATTTCCGTACGGCCGAAATGACCCGCTTACTCCCGCGACTTCTCGGCACGCTGTCCACCAACGCAGTACAACAGCGTCGCTGGCATCATGTGCTCAGCTGGTATGACCTTGAATATATGCCCACGCTGTTCCGTGCTTGTGGTCTCCACGCTGACGCCTGGAGCTTTTACTGCAGCAACTGGTCGGTTTCAGATACCGTCTACGGCTGGCCGTTGGTGGGCGTCTCCACAGCAGCCCAACGTTGCCTGACCAACGCCGCTTTGGTGTACGGGTCAGCCGGCAGTTACGAAGAATGCATGGAGCTAGCACCCCAGTGCTTGTCCACCGTTCGCCACTACTTGACCGAAGCCACCCCTGCTGAGGCTCAGACCATGTACGCTTCTATCTCGGCCCTCATCGATAGGGTGCTTCTTTGAGTGACGCTGCTGCCCAGAAGCTCCGCAATACTACGGCTGAGATTCGCGCCATCAAGACGGCGTTGGCATCTCCGGCGAAGGACTTGCGCACGGCCATCTTGGCCCGTGTCGACTCCACCCATTTCGCCTACACCGCCATGCGGGATGCTCACACGCGTCTCATGCATCTGCTGAAGGCGTCCTCCTCACTACCAAGCCAAGACGTCTTCTTGGGTGATGCAACGCTCAACGAAGAGCAAGTTAGTGCACTATCGGGCGACGACATCCTCCCAGTCGCTACCCAGGAGGACCTGGACCACCTGGTTCACCAGTTGGACGAAGCCCGCCAGTACCGTACGCTGCACACCATCAGCTTGGGCGTCACCACGATGCTCAAGCGCGAGAAGGCCACGGTGCAAGACGGCTTATCGTTGGTGGAACAAGGTATGATGGAGTTGCGCTCCAGCAACGCCACCGACATCTCCATCTACCACTCTGGGGACACCGACAATACCGCTACGGATGCCGTTGTCGCTCGCATCCTGGACCCCAACGACAACAGCTCCATCATCCCCAGCTGCTTCCAGAACTTCGATTCGCGCGCTGGCGGCCATCGTCGTGGCGACCTCGTTGTTCTCGCTTCCCACTACAAGGGTGGCAAGTCGATCATGAAGCTAAACATGTTGAAGAACATGTACCGCTTCCACAATTTGGACGTGCTGGATCTGACGCTGGAAATGGGAGAGGAAGAAGAGTATTCTCGCCTGCTTTCCATGTACTCTGGCGTGGATGCTTCGCGCATCAACATGCATAAGAAGACGCCGATGAACTCTGCCGAAGTTCGTCGAGTCAATGAAGCATGGGATGCACACAAGGCCCACGGCATCAACAACCACTGTCGTTTCAGTGTCTACCCGGCAGCGAACATGAGCATCCAGCAACTGGAGCTTATGGTCAAGCCGTTCCACTACGACGTCATCGCCATCGACTACGTGAACCTACTGCGCCCCAATGCTGGTGCCAAAGACCACGGAGAAGTCCAGATGCTTGGTACCTTCTACAGTGACCTGAAGCTGTTCGCCAAGAACTTGAACTGCGTCGTGCTGGCGCTCACGCAGCTGGACAAGACCACCGGCAACCTTCGCTACGCAAAGTCCGGTCTGGAGCACGCCACCAACGTATGGTCCTGGATGTACGGGGAATCGGAACAGGCGCATCATGTGTTGCGGATCAAGCAGCTGGCAGCCCGCAATCACACGCCGTTCACCTTCTACCTGAAGGAGAACTTTGCGACGATGGAGATCGTTGACCATGACGGTGAAGTTGTCGACGACATCCCCGAAGAGGACCCTGACGCTTTTGGTGGCAAGAAGAAACCTTGGAAGAAGTCGTGAAGACCAATGCCTACGCAGACCCACTCCTAACCGCTGCTATGATCATCGTACCGCTGGTTGGCTACTGGATCCTATCGACCTGGTTGACTCGGTGACGTCGGTGAGCTAGGTTGGGCAACATGACGGCATAGTATGTACGTTCATGTGTGTTACCATCTTCCACCGAAAGGCAAACAATGCTTCGAGCTACTCTGATCCTCTACATCCTCAAGGCGATGCTCTCGTGGGTGCCGCTGGCCAACTTCTCTCCGGTCGCGCCAGAGCACACGATGGCACGGTACACCGTCATTGCTGAGGCCATTGCTGACGTTACTTTGGACCCCGCGGAGTCCGCGGTCTTCCCGCGGCAGGTACGGGCGATGAACCTCCCCCCATTGACCCCCGACGAGATGCGGACCGAGGACATCCTTGGCAATGCCCTCGCGTTGGCCTCTACGGGGGCTTTTGAGGGCGGGTACCTGGAGTACGTGGATGACGGCTCCTGCAACGATCCCTCGTGGCGCCTCAAGCACCCCGACATCATCCGGCATGGCGACTGCGACGGCGGTCATGCCTGGACGATCTGGCAAATTCACACCATGGGTGGTTTGGTCTTGACAGGACCGTACGTTACGGGATACATGTACGTGGAGGGCGCACGCCAGCATCCCGAGACCATCGTCACGGGTCCGAAGATGATCGCAGACCACCGCCTAGCCTCCCGTACGGCACTTCACATCCTTCGTGTATCCATGCGGGATCATCATAGCCTGTGCGCCTACACCGGAGAGGCCTGCGATGGTACGATGCCGCTTGCCAAGAACCGGCTCAACCGTCCGCTTCAGTATCGTGTGAGTCACCCGTGGGCTGCGTTTGAGTCCTCACTTTTGCTGACACAACCGTAAATACGTAACGGAACCACTTCATGCAAGTAACCGTCAACGGCAAAGAGTTCAAAGCCGCCTTGGGCGCTTCTAGGACTATCCCCGGTATGCAGGATACCACGGTCCTTCTACGCACCGAGGAGGATAGCCTCCTGTTGGAGGCAGGTACTGGGGGCAACTTCCTCACCGTTCGGATTCCAGCCGTCGTTGAGGAGGCGGGGAAACTTGCCGTTGACGGTGAAGCTCTAGGCGGACTCTCGTTACCCAGTCCCACCCTGACCCTCAAGAGTCAGGGTGGGGCGAAGCTGGGGTTTGCTTCTGGGCGCATGTCGGGGACCACCGTCCAGTACCAAGATGGCCGCATGACAGCCATTGAGTCACATCGGCCAACGGCCAGCCTACCGTTGACGTCAACGCTCTCCGTGGCCGGTATCCTGCAGGCTCTGAAGGCCACCAGGGTCATGCCCGCCATGGAGCAGGCCGGGCATGGTACGCGCCTTCGGTTGGCCGACGCTTCTACGTATCTTTCGTGTACGGACGTCTTTCGTGCGGCCCGCTACATAGATAGGATCGAGGGTTGCTCCGGTGACCTCGACATTTTCGCCAACACCGACTTTTTACTCGGCTTATTCGCTTACTCCGAAGCCGACGTTGTGCAGGCTGGGGCATACCAGGGCTTGATGCGGTTGCAGGCATCGAACTTCGAAGCCTACATGCCGCTGTTGCAAGCCAAACAGGACATAGTTGACGGCTTCATCAACACCCTGGATTACGCGAAGTGCTTGGGCGCCGTACGTCTACCTACCAAAGACCTTAGAAGTTGCCTGGCTAGTTCCTCGTCCATCGTCGGCTCTAAGGGGTATGAATCTCGTATGCAGTTCCAGCGCGCGAGTGACGAGATCGCAATCACGGCAGAGTCCGCTCGTGGTTCTGCAACGACAACCCATGATGTACAGGCGCCAGATAGGGACATCACTACCGCTGACTTTCGTGTCACGCTTAGTGTTCGCTACCTGTCTGAACTGCTTGGCATCTTCCCAGGCGACACCGTTGATATTTACGTATGGCCCAATCTGGTGCAGCTCGAACAGCCGGGAGGCGCCTACACATCCATCCTACCGACGGTGGTCGCATGAAAACCAACCAAGATGGCATTGATTGGGTTCCGTACACCAGCGGTTCCCTACACGTGACGGGACGCACAGTGTACGCCCGTATCCTTCCGGCTACAGCTACTAGCGCCAAGATCATGTTCTCGAACGAGGACATCACCATTAATGGGCACTACTCTA